>DASVVD010000345.1:0-12892 GCA_036386715.1 Pseudoduganella sp. | reverse complement strand
CTCGACAACACCCCGCTGGCCGGCCTGCTGCACCGCGTGCTCGACCTGCCGCGCCTGGACGCGGCGCTGGCCGACGGCGTGCTGCATGCCCTGGCGATCACCGCCTCGTCCTATAGCAGCGGCCACCACATCACCTTCTACCAGGCGGCGCGCGAGATCGCGCCCTGGCGGCGCCACCAGCGCCTGGCGCTGTCGACCCAGATCAGCGTCGAGCACCTGCTGGCCTCGAGCGCGATTCCCTTCATCTTCCCGGCCGTGCCGCTGTACATCGGTGGGCGGCGCGAATATTGCGGCGACGGCTCGATGCGCCAGCTGGCGCCGATCTCGCCGGCGATCCACCTGGGCGCGGCCAAGGTGCTGGTGGTCGGCGCCGGCCGGCTGACAGAGCAGGCCCGCAAGGGCGGCGCTACGGCACGCTATCCCAGCCTGGCGCAGATCGCCGGGCATGCCATGTCGTCGATCTTCCTCGACGGCCTGGCCATGGACATCGAACGCCTGAACCGCATCAACAACACGCTGTCGATGCTGCCGGCCGACCTGCTGGAGCGCACGCCGCTGCGGCCCGTCGAACTGCTGGTGATCGCGCCATCCGAGCGGCTGGACGATATCGCCGCACGCCACGTGGGCAGCCTGCCGGCGCCAATCCGCGCCATGCTGTCGGGGATCGGCGCGACCGAGGCACGCGGTGCGGCGCTGGCCTCGTACCTGCTGTTCGAGGCGGGCTACACCAACGAGCTGATCCGGCTGGGCCAGCGCGACACGCATGCCCGGCGCGCCGACGTGCTGGCCTTTTTCGGCAACTGAAGGCAACGCGATGATCCGCACCCTGCGCCGCTTCCTGTCCCCCTTCCTGCCCCCCTTTCTGCCCCGCCTGCTGACCCTGCTGGTCCTGCTGTCATGGCTTCCCTGGTCCGGCGGGCTGGCCGCCGCCGCGCCGCTGCGCACGCTGCGCTTCGAACAGCTCAGCGTGCAGGACGGCCTGCCGCAGGAATCGGTGCTGGCGATCGCGCAGGACGGCCAGGGTTTCATCTGGTTCGGCACGCAGGGCGGCCTGGCCCGTTATGACGGCTACCGCACCGTGATCTACCAGCATGCGCTGTCCGACCCGCACAGCCTGTCGCAGAACTGGGTGCGCGTGCTGCACGTGGACCGGGCCGGCCGCCTGTGGGTCGGCACCGACAATGGCCTGGACCTGTTCGATCCGCTGGCCCAGCGCTTCAGGCACTACCGCCCGGTCGAGCCGGAGCAGCGCGGCAACGGCAACCGGCATGTGCGTGCCATCGTCGACGACGGCGCCGGCGGCCTGTGGATCGGCACCGCCGACGGCCTGCAGCAATTCGACCCGGAAACCGGCCGTTTCATGATCCGCCATCACGTGCCGGGCGATGCGGACAGCCTGGCGCACGACCAGGTCAATGCGCTGGCGCGCGACAGCGCGGGCCGGCTGTGGATCGGCACCCCGGCCGGCGTGGACCTGCTGCTCCCCGGTGCCGCCGGCTTGGTGCGTTTCGCCGTCAATGGTCCCGATGGCAAGCAGCCCGTGGCGGTGCAGTCGCTGCTGGCCGACCGCGACGGCACGCTGTGGGTCGGCACGCATGCGGGCATGGAGCACTGGCGGATCGGGGCGCGCGCCGAGGCACCGCAGCGCGAACGCCTGCCCGACAGCGCCGGGCTGCCGGCCGGCACCGTGACCAACCTCTACCAGGACCCCGACGGCACCGTATGGGCCGGCATGCGCAATGACGGGCTGTTCCGCTGGCAGGCCGACACGGGCCGCTTTGCCGGCTACCAGCATGAACTGGGCGATGCCCATAGCCTGGCCGACAATTATGTGTCGGCGCTGTTCCGCGACCGGGTCGGCACGTTCTGGGTCGGAACCTGGTTCAATGGTGTCAGCCGCGTCGACCTGTCAAGTGGCGGTTTCGCACGGCTGGTGAAGAATCCCGACCAGCCGGCATCGCTGACCGACAACCGGGTGCGCGCCATCGTCGATGCCGGCGGCGGCAAGCTGTGGGTCGGCAACAACGATGGCCTCAGCCTGTACGACCCGGCAACCGGGGGTAACCGACTGTATCGCATGCCGCAAGCCGGCAACGGCACCAGCGACGCCAACGTGACGGCCCTGTGGCGCACGCCCGGCGGCACGCTGTGGGTCGGCAGCCGCGCCGGCGTGCGCCGGTTCGACCCGGCCACTGGCCGCTTCGGACCGGCGCTGCTGTCACGCGGCAACCCCGAGCTGGACACGGTGCGCTACGTCTACGGCGACCGGGCCGGCACGATCTGGGTCTCCAGCAAGGCGGGGCTGTACGCGCTCGATCCGGCCAGCGGGGCTATCCGGGCGTTCCGCCATGACCCGCGCGACCGCGCCAGCCTGGCCGACGACATCGTGCGGCCCGTGCTGGAAGACCGTCGCGGCAACCTGTGGGTGGGCACCTTCAACGGCGTGGCGCTGCTGGACCGGCGCACCGGGCGCTTCCGGCATTTCCAGCATGACCCGCGCGACCCGGCCAGCCTGTCGCACAACGAGGTGCACTACCTGCACGAGGATGCGCAGGGCACGCTGTGGGTGGGCACGGCTTCCGGCCTGAACCGGATGCAGCCTGGCGCCGGCGGCATCACGTTCCGCCGCTACACACGGCAGGACGGACTGGCCGACGACGCGATCGCGGCGATCCTGCCGGACCGCCAGGGCAAGCTGTGGCTGTCGACCAACAGCGGCCTGTCCAGCCTCGATCCGGCCACGGGGCGCGTGCGCAACTATGCCGGCGCGGACGGCACGATCGAAGGCGCCTATTTCGACGGTTCGGCCTTTGCCGCAACGGACGGCACGCTGTACTTCGGCGGCTTCAACGGCATTACCGCGTTCGACCCGGCGGCGGTACGGCCGAACGGCATGGCGCCCAGGGTGGCGATCACCGATTTCCAGATCTTCAACCAGACGGTGCGCCCCGGCATCGCCCGGCCCGACGGCGATGTGATCCTGCAGCGCGCCATCGAAGCCACGCACGCATTGACGCTGGATCACCACGACTCGGTGTTCTCGCTCGAATTCGCGGCACTGCATTACGCGTCGCCGCAGAACAACCGCTTCGCCTACCAGCTCGAAGGCTTCGACCGCGACTGGGTCAGCACCGGCGCCGCCAAGCGCTTCGCCACCTACACCAACCTCGATCCGGGCCGTTATGTGTTCCGCGTGAAGGCCGCCAACAAGGATGGCGTGTGGGGTGAGCCGACCGAGCTGGCGATCACGATCCAGCCGCCGGTGTGGCGCACCTGGTGGTTCCGCACGCTGGCGGTGCTGCTGCTGCTGGGCGGGGCCTTCGGCCTGTACCACGGCCGGATGCGCGTGCTGCGCAGCCAGCGCATGCGGCTGGAGCAGCAGGTAAGCCTGCGCACGGCCGAGGTGGAAATGAAGAACCGGCTGCTGGTCGAGCAGAAGCATGAACTCGAGCAGCGCGACGAGCGGCTCCGGCATGCGGCCCAGCGGGCCGAGGATGCCACGCGGCAGAAATCCGAATTCCTTGCCAACATGAGCCACGAGATGCGCACGCCGCTGGCCGGCGTGATCGGCATGCTGGGCTTCGCGCTGCGCGACCGGTCGCTGCAGGCGGTAACCCGCGAGCAGATCGAGCGGGGGCAGAACAATGCGCAGTCGCTGCTGTCGATCATCAACGACCTGCTGGATTTTTCCAAGATCGAAGCGGGCAAGCTCACGGTCGAGAAGATCGACTTCGCGCTGGCCGCCACGGTCGAGAACGTGGCCAGCCTGTTCGAGGAACAGTCGGCGGCGCAGGGCGTGGAATTTTGCATCGATTACGGGCGCGACCTGCCGCACTTCGTGGTCGGCGACCCGACACGGCTGCGGCAAGTGCTGGTCAACCTGGTCGGCAACGCGTTCAAGTTCACGCAGCGCGGCCATGTCACGCTGTGCGTGGAGCGCGCCGGCAGCAACGAAGGCGGCTGCGCGCTGATCCGCTTCACGGTCGAGGATACCGGCATCGGCATTCCGCCCGCCGAGCTGCCGCGCCTGTTCGAGAAATTCGAGCAGGCCGATGCCACCACCACGCGGCGCTACGGCGGCACCGGCCTCGGGCTGGCGATCTGTCGCCAGCTGGTGGGACTGATGGGCGGCGAGATCGCCGCGCACAGCACGCCGGGTGCCGGCAGCGTGTTTTCGTTCACGCTGCCGCTGTGCGACGGCGTGCCGCCGCCGCTGGTACGGCAGGCGGCGCGCGAGCCGCACACGCACCGGCTCAAGGTGCTGTGCGCGGAGGATTTCCCGACCAACCAGATCATCATCCGCATGATGCTGGAAGACCTGGGACACGGCGTGGACATCGTGGGCAACGGTGCGCTGGCGGTGGCGGCATGCGCGCAGACACGCTACGACATGATCCTGATGGATGGCCGCATGCCCGAGCTGGACGGGCCCACCGCCACGCGTGCGATCCGTGCCGGCGGCCCGCCGGGCGCGCCGGTGTGCGACCGCGACCTGATGATCATCGCCCTGACGGCCAACGCCAGCGCGGAGGACCGCAGCCGCTACCTGGCCTCGGGCATGGACGATTTCCTCACCAAGCCGATCGACGAAGGCGCGCTGCACCTGCAGCTGGCGCGGGCCATCGAGCGTCAGCTGGCGCGCGGCATCGTGCTCGACCCGCTGCCGCCACTGGTGCCGGGGCGCGGCGCGGCGCCGCGCCCCAGCGTGGCCGAACTGGACGCGATGTTCGGCATCGACAGCGGGCAGCCACCAGCCGAGCAGGCACCCGGCATCGATGCCGCCGCCGCGCTGCGCCTGCGGCTGCGCGATGCGTTCCTGGCCGACCTGCCGGGCAAGCTGGACGAACTGGACGCGGCGCTGGATGCCGCCGACGCCGACGCCGCCGGCCGCCTGTTCCATGGAATGCGGGGCAGCGCCGCCTACCTGCAGGAAACCGCCTTGCACGCGCTGTGCGGCGAGCTCGAGCGAGCTGCCGACCGGGCGCTGTGGCCGGCGATCCGGCAAAAGCTGCCGCGGCTGCACGCGCTGCTGGGGCGGATGGTGGCGCCGACCGATGGCAGCCGGGGCGACTGAGCCCGCCGTTGCGCGTTTCCCGGCACCTTTCGCAGTGGTTATAATGCCAGCGCGCCGGCGCGGGGCCGGTGGGGGAAGAGTCATGAAAGTTCTGGTAGTCGACGACGATATCGTGTCGAGGATGATGCTGATGCACCTGATCGACAGCTGCGGCCGCTATGAAATCGTCGAAGCCGAGGATGGCGCCGACGCCTGGCAGCAGCTGTGCGCCGGTTTGCGGCCGGCGGCCTGCTTCTGCGATCTGCGCATGCCGCGCCTGTCCGGCATGGAGCTGCTGCAGAAGGTGCGCGGCGACAGCGCCCTGGCTGCCTTGCCGTTCGTGCTGGTATCTTCCGCCAACGACCGCGATACGGTGGAATTGGCCATCCAGGCCGGCGCCACCGGTTACATCGTCAAGCCGTTCGAACCGCCGCAGGTGCGCGCGCAGCTCGATGCACTCGCCGCGCTGGCGATGCCGGCGCCGCTGCAGGCCGAGGCGCCGGCGGCCACCCTGGCGCGGCTCGGCATCGATGCCGACCGGTTGAGCGCCTACCTGGCCGGGTTCGAGTCACAGCTGCTGGCTGCCGGGCCGGAGCTGGAAGCGCTCATCGCCGGTGGCGCGCAGGACGAGGCCGCGGCGCAGCTGGAACGCCTGCGCGGCGGTTGCGCCACGCTCGGCCTGCACGGCGCCGCCACGCTGCTGGCCGCGCCGCCGGCCGGCGCGGCCGCACTCGCGCCGGTACTTGGCACGGTGCTCGACGCGGTGCGCCGGCAGACGCAGCGCCTGCGTTCCTGAATGCGCCGCGCCGCTTGTCCGCCATCCGGATCAGGCATACAGTAGGTGGCCAGTCCCACCATCCACCACGAGGCGGTCATGGACCCCTTCATCATGGACCCCTTCATCATGGCCCCCCTTAGCCCTGGTGCCGGTCACGCCACCGCAAGCGCGCACGCCGATCCTTTCACGCGGGCCCACCTGCCGCCGCCCGAACGCTGGCCCGAACTGCTGTTCGAGCTGCCCGGGCTATGCTATCCGCCAAGGATCAACTGCGTTGCCGAGCTGCTGGACCGCCATGTGGCGGCAGGCGGCGGCGCGCGCCTGGCCTTGTGCGACGGCCATGAACGCTGGAGCTACGCGCAGCTGCAGGAGCGCGTCGACCGCATTGCCCATGTGCTGCGCGGGCGGATGGGGCTGGTGCCGGGCAACCGCGTGCTGTTGCGTGGTACCAATACGCCATTGATGGCCGCCGCCATCCTGGCCGTCCTGAAGGCGGGCCTGGTCGCCGTGCCCACCATGCCGCTGCTGCGCACGCGCGAACTGGCGGCCATCGTCGCGAAGGCGCAGGTGAATGCCGTGCTGTGCACGCACGCGCTGCGCGCCGATCTCGATGCCGTGCCCGACCTGCCGCCGGTGGTGTATTTCGGCGCCGAAGCCGACAGCGGTACTGCCGGCGGCAGCCTGGAGGCGCTGATGGCGCACGTGCCCGCCACGTTCACCGCCTGCGACACCGCGGCGGACGATGTCTGCCTGATCGGTTTTACTTCCGGCAGCACCGGCGTGCCGAAAGGGACGATGCATTTCCATCGCGATGTGCTGGCGATCTGCGACTGCTTCCCGCCGCACACGCTGCGCTCGCAGGCGTCGGACGTGTTCATCGGCACGCCGCCGCTGGCCTTCACGTTCGGCCTGGGCGGCTTGCTGCTGTTTCCGCTGCGGGTGGGCGCGGCGGCGGTGCTGCTGGAAAAGCCCACGCCGGAAACGCTGCTGGCCGCCATCGAACGGCACCGCGCCACGGTGTGCTTCACGGCGCCGACCATGTATCGCCAGATGGCGCCGCTGGCGCCGGCATATGACCTGTCGAGCCTGCGCGAAACCGTGTCGGCCGGCGAGGCGCTGCCAACCGCCACGCGCGCGGCCTGGCAGGCGGCCACCGGGCTGGCCATGATCGACGGCATCGGTTCGACGGAGATGCTGCATATCTTCATCTCCGCCGCAGGCGACGCGGTGCGCAGCGGCGCCATCGGCAAGCCGGTGCCCGGCTACCGCGCCTGCGTGCTCGATGCCCGGGGCCACCCGGCGGGGCCCGGCGTGGTCGGCCGGCTGGCCGTGAAGGGCCCCACCGGCTGCCGCTACCTGGACGACGCGCGGCAGGAAGCTTGCGTGGTCGATGGCTGGAACCTCACCGGCGATGCGGTCGAGATGGATGTCGACGGCTATTTTTACTACCGTTCGCGCACGGACGACATGATCGTCTCCGCCGGCTACAACATCGCCGGCCCGGAAGTGGAAGACGCGCTGCTGCGCCACCCCGCCGTGGCCGAGTGCGGCGTGGTGGGCCGGGATGACGAAGGCCGCGGCCAGCTCGTCGAAGCGCACGTGGTGCTGCGGCCGGGGTTCGATGCGGTGCCGGCACTGGCCACTGAACTGCAGGATTTCGTCAAGGGCGAGATCGCCCCCTACAAATACCCGCGCCGCGTGGTGTTCGCGGCGTCGCTGCCGCGCACCGAGACCGGCAAGCTGCAGCGCTTCCTGCTGCGCCAGCAGCCATGAACGTGCTCTGCATCGGCGGCGGCCCGGCCGGCCTGTACAGCGCACTGCTGCTGAAGAAGGCGGCACCGGCACGCCGCGTCGTCGTTGTCGAACGCAACCGGCCCGGCGATACGTTCGGCTGGGGCGTCGTGTTTTCCGACCAGACGCTGGACAAGCTGGTGGCGGCCGACGAGCCGACCGCGCGCGAGATCCTGGCGGCGTTCAACCACTGGGACGATATCGAGGTGTTTTTCAAGGGCCAGCGAGTGCGTTCCGGCGGCCACGGGTTTGCCGGCATCGGCCGCAAGCGGCTGCTCGGTATCCTGCAGCGCCGCTGCGAGGCACTGGGCGTGGAGCTGGTATTCGACACCGACGTTAGCGACGACCGGATACTGGCCTCGCGCTACGCGGCCGGCCTGGTGATCGCCGCCGATGGCATCAACAGCCGCATCCGCGCGCGCCATGCCGGCACGTTCGCGCCGCGGGTCGCCGCGGCGGACGTGGCATCGGGGTGCCGTTTCGTGTGGCTGGGCACGACAAAACGGTTCGACGCGTTCACGTTCGATTTCCGCGAAACGGCGCACGGCTGGTTCCAGGCCCATATCTACCAGTTCGAGGCCGGCACGTCGACGTTCATCGTCGAGACGCCCGAAACGGCATGGCGCGCCGCCGGGCTGGAAGCGATGACGCAGCAGGAGTCGATCGCGTTCTGCGAACGGCTGTTCGCCGACCGGCTCGACGGGCACCCGTTACTCTCCAACGCGGCGCACCTGCACGGTTCGACCATGTGGAGCCGTTTCCCCCGCATCCTCTGCGAACGCTGGGTGCACTGGCCCGCCGGCCCGGCCACCGCACCCGTGGTGCTGATGGGCGACGCGGCGCATTCGGCCCACTTCTCGATCGGGTCCGGCACCAGGCTGGCGCTGGAGGATGCGATCGCCCTGGCGCGCTGCATCGCTGCCGAAAGCGACCTGCGCGTGGCGCTGGCCGCCTACGAAACGGAGCGCGCCGTCGAGGTGCTCAAGCTGCAGGGCGCCGCGCGCAATTCGATGGAATGGTTTGAAAACGTGGCGCGCCATGCCATGCTGGAAGCGCCGCAGTTCGCCTATGCGATGCTGGCGCGCAGCCAGCGGCTTTCGCATGAAAACCTGCGCCTGCGCGATGCGGCCTACGTCACGGACTATGAACGCTGGTTCGCGCGCCGGGCCTTTGCGCAGGCCGGCGTGGCACCGCCGGGTGACCTGGCGATCCCGCCCATGTTCACGCCGTTCAGGGTGCGCGAACTGGTACTCAAGAACCGCATCGTGGTATCGCCGATGGCGCAGTACAGTGCCATCGACGGGGTGGTCGGCGACTGGCACCTGCTGCACCTTGGCGCGCGCGCGGCCGGCGGCGCCGCGCTGGTGATGGCGGAGATGACGTGCGTGTCGGCCGATGCGCGCATCACGCCGTTCTGCCCCGGCCTGTATGCACCGGAGCACACGCGGGCATGGCGCCGCATCGTCGATGCGGTGCATGCCACGGGCGATGCGATGATCGGCATCCAGCTCGGCCATGCCGGCGCCAAGGGCTCCACCCGCGCCATGTGGGACGGCATCGACCAGCCGCTGGCGCAGGGCAACTGGCCGCTGGTGTCGGCTTCGCCGCAGCAGTATCTCGAAGGTGTTTCGCAGGTATCGCACGGGATGACGCAGGCCGGCATGGACCGGGTGGAAGCCGATTTCGTGCGTGCCACCATGGCCGCCGACGAAGCGGGTTTCGACTGGCTCGAGCTGCACTGTGCGCACGGCTACCTGCTGTCGTCGTTCATCTCGCCGCTGACCAACCGCCGCGCCGACGACTACGGCGGCAGCCTGGAAAACCGCTGCCGCTTCCCGCTGCGCGTGTTTGCCGCGATGCGCGCCGCCTGGCCGGCGCACAAGCCGATGAGCGTGCGCATTTCGGCGCACGACTGGGTGGAGGGCGGCATCATCCCGGATGACGCGGTGCGCATCGCCCGCCTGTTCAAGGCTGCCGGAGCGGACGTGATCGACTGCTCATCCGGCCAGGTCAGCAAATTGGAAAAGCCCGTGTTCGGCCGCATGTACCAGGTACCGTTCGCCGACCGCGTGCGCAACGAGGCCGGCATCGCGGCCATGGCGGTCGGCGCGATCTACGAAGCCGACCACGCCAACGGCATCATCGCGGCGGGCCGCGCCGACCTGTGCGCGGTCGGGCGGCCGCACCTGGCCAACCCGGCGTGGACACTGGCGGAAGCGGCACGCATCGGCTACCGCGCCATGCCGTGGCCGAAGCAGTACCTGGCCGGCAAGGCGCAACTGGAACGCAGCCTGGAACGCAACGCGGAACGGCCGCGGCCATGATCGACGGGTATCGCAATTTACGCAAATCCCAATATCCGCGAGGAGAAACCATGAAATACCTGCAGGGGCAGCCGCACACGCTGCCCGGCCACCGCGCCACGCTGGCGGACTACGCCGCGCGGCACTTCCAGTTCGCGGTGGAGGAGGGCGTGGCAACGGTCACGCTGAACCGGCCCGAACGCAAGAACCCGCTGACGTTCGATTCGTACGCAGAGCTGCGCGACCTGTTCCGCGCACTGGCCCATGCCGACGACGTGAAAGCCGTGGTGATCGCCGGTGCCGGCGACGACTTCTGCTCGGGCGGCGACGTGCACGAGATCATCGGCCCGCTGACGCAGCTCGACATGCCCGGCCTGCTGGCCTTTACGCGCCTGACGGGCGACGTGGTGAAGGCACTGCGCGCGTGCCCGCAGCCGGTGATCGCCGCGATCGACGGTATTTGCGCCGGCGCCGGCGCGATGCTGGCGCTGGCGTCGGATATCCGCTTCGGCACGGAGCGCAGCAAGACCGCGTTCCTGTTCACCCGCGTGGGCCTGGCCGGCTGCGACATGGGCGCCTGCGCGCTGCTGCCGCGCGTGATCGGCCAGGGGCGCGCCGCCGAGCTGTTGTACACGGGGCGCGCGATGGCCGGCGTGGAAGGCGAGCGCTGGGGCTTCTTCAATGCCTTGCACGCACCGGGCCAAGTGCTCGAAGCGGCCCGCGCGCTGGCCCGTGGCTTGGCCCGCGGACCCACGTTCGCGCACGGCATGACGAAGAAAATGCTGCAGCAGGAGTGGAACATGGGGGTCGACGAAGCGATCGAGGCGGAAGCGCAGGCACAGGCGATCTGCATGGCCACCAATGATTTCCACCGCGCCTACCACGCGTTCGTGGCGAAACAGAAGCCGGCCTTCGAAGGGGACTGAGATGGCGGACAAGGCATATCTCGACTGGCCGTTCCTGGCGCCGCGGCACCGGACCCTGGAAGGCGAACTCGATACCTGGGCCGCGGCGAACCTGCATTGTGCGCATCGTGCGCATGGCGCGGATGTCGATGCCGCCTGCCGCGCACTGGTGCGCCAGCTGGGCGAAGCGGGCTGGCTGCGCCATGCGGTCGGCGGCGGGCAGTATGGCGGCAGCGCCGATGCACTCGATACGCGCGCGCTGTGCCTGATCCGCGAGACGCTGGCGCGGCACGAAGGCCTGGCCGACTTCGCCTTCGCGATGCAGGGGCTGGGCAGCGGGGCGATCAGCCTGTTCGGCAGCGCGGCGCAGAAAGCGGCCTGGCTGCCGCGCGTGGCGCGCGGCGATGCGATCGCCGCGTTT
The DNA here is from genome assembly GCA_036386715.1 of Pseudoduganella sp. Classification (GTDB taxonomy): domain Bacteria; phylum Pseudomonadota; class Gammaproteobacteria; order Burkholderiales; family Burkholderiaceae_D; genus Rugamonas. The sequence goes on along the minus strand of DASVVD010000345.1, from coordinate 1,641 downwards.
GCGCTCTCCGAACCGCAGGCCGGCTCCGACGTGGCGGCGCTGCAATGCAAGGCGGTGCGCGATGGCGATCATTACGTGCTCGATGGCGAGAAAACCTGGATCTCGAATGGCGGCATCGCCGACTTCTACATGGTGTTTGCCCGCACCGGCGAGGCGCCGGGCGCGCACGGCATCAGCGCCTTCATCGTCGATGCCGGCACGGCGGGGCTGGCGATCGCCGAGCGCATCGACGTCATCGCGCCGCACCCGCTGGCACGGCTGCGTTTCGACGCATGCCGCATCCCGGCCGGCTGCCTGGTCGGCGAGGCCGGGCAGGGCTTCAAGGTGGCCATGGCCACGCTGGACGTGTTCCGGACTTCGGTGGCCGCCGCCGCGCTGGGTTTTGCCCGCCGCGCACTCGATGAAGCGCTGGCGCATGCCACGTCGCGCACGATGTTCGGCCAGACGCTGGCCGATTTCCAGCTGACGCAGGCCAGGCTGGCGCAGATGGCGACCGGCATCGATGCGGCGGCCTTGCTGACCTACCGCGCCGCCTGGCTGCGCGATACGGGAAGCAAGGTGACCAAGGAGGCCGCGATGGCGAAGATGACGGCGACCGAAACCGCGCAGCAGGTCATCGATGCGGCGGTGCAGATGTTCGGCGGCCAGGGCGTGGTCAGCGGCGCGATCGTCGAGCGCCTGTACCGCGAGATCCGTGCGCTGCGCATCTACGAAGGCGCGACGGAAGTGCAGCAACTGATCATTGCGCGCGAACTGTTGCGCGCTTCATCGTCGAAGGATTGACCATGCAGATATTGCAGCCGCCCGGCTGGCCGCGGCCGAAGGGTTATTCGAACGGCGTGGCGGCCGGCGGCAGGATGGTGTTCGTCAGCGGCATGGTCGGCTGGAATGCCGACGGCGTTTTCGAATGCGACGATTTCGCTGGCCAGGCGGCGCAGGCGTTGCGCAATGCCGTGGCGGTGCTGGCCGAAGCCGGTGCCGGGCCGGGCGATATCGTGCGCATGACCTGGTATGTAGTGGACCGCGATGAATACCTGGGCGCGGCGAAAGAACTGGGCAGGGTCTATCGCGAAGTCATCGGCGCGCATTTTCCGGCCATGTCCGCGGTGGCGGTCACGGCGCTGATGGAAGCACGGGCGCGGCTGGAAATCGAGGTCACGGCGATGGTGCCGTAAACTGGGGTCCGAAAAAGACTGGCTTGCTGGCCGGGTAATCAGGCCGGCCTTGCTGCGCGGCCGACAGGTGCTGTCGGCGGCTGACACAGTATCGATGGTGCAGACGGCGGATTGCCTTACTTGCGCTGCCGATCGAGCTTGGCAATGAGATCCTGGTCGGTCAGCGGATGGAACTGCGCATCTTCCCAATACCCCCAGCGCCCCGCATAGCTGTAGTGTCGATTGTCCGGCGTCGTATCCTTCACGACGATCCGGGATTCGCACAGCACCACGCTGTTGTCGGGCACGTCCTTGAAGACCAGCGCGTTGGCGCCCACCCTCACGTTGTTGCCGACCTTGACATTGCCGATGATCTTCGCGCCTGCGCCGATATAGCAGTTATCGCCAATGACCGGTGCGCCCATGCCCTTCGAATCGATGAGCGTATTCGAACCGATGGTCACCTGCTGGAAAATGACGCTGTTCC
>DASVVD010000344.1:0-2941 GCA_036386715.1 Pseudoduganella sp. | reverse complement strand
ACACATCGTGCCGTGCGCCGCCGCGGTGCAGGCTGGCATGGCCGCCCAGGCGCGCGGCCAGCGCGCGAATGGCTTCCGGCGCCTGGTCCGAACGCAGCCAGCGCTGGCCGCCGCCCCATTCGATCAGTTGCGGCCCCAGGGGTTGAATCCGGTCTTGCGGCAGCGCCGGTGCCACGCTGGGCAGCGCCAGCCGCCACAGCGGCGTGGCGGCATCGGCGGCGAAGAAAGCGTGGTGCTGTTCGCGCACGTCGCGCCAGAATGCTTCGGCCGCTGCGGGCGGCAAGGCATCGCCGCCGAGACGGCGCCGGGCCGCCTCGACGGCCGCGCCGGCGCCGGACAGGCGCACCGTCAGTTCGCCGTCGTGCCAGGCGGTGGCCGACACCGGCAACGGCTGCCCTGCCCACGCGTTCATGCACTGCAGCGCGGCGTCCTGGTCCAGTGCCAGGCGCAGCGTGGTTTCCGCGGCGGGCCGCGGCAAGACCTTCAGCGACACGTCCAGGATCAGGCCCAGCATGCCGAGCGATCCGGCCAGCAGGCGGGAGACGTCATAGCCCGCCACGTTTTTCATGACCTGGCCGCCGAAGCGCAGCACTTCGCCGCGCCCGTCCATCAATGTGACCCCCAGCACGAAGTCGCGCAGCGCGCCGGCGGCCTGGCGGCGCGGCCCTGCCAGGCCGCATGCCACGGCACCGCCGATGGTGGCCGGGCCGAAGTACGGCGGCTCGAAGGCCAGCATCTGCCCCTGCCCGGCCAGGGCCGCCTCGATCTCGGCCAGCGGCGTGCCGCAGCGGGCGGTAATCACCAGTTCGGTCGGTTCATAGGCGGTGATGCCGCGGTAAGCCAGGGTTTCCAGCAAGGCGCCTTCGGGCGGCCGGCCATACCAGTCCTTGCTGCCGCCGCCGCGGATACGCAGCGGTGCCCCGTCGCGGCTGGCCTCCAGCACGCGCCGGCGGAACGTTTCAAGCATGTCATCCATGGTCATTCCTTCACAAACTGGTCGGCCGGCAAGCGGGCAAACCGGAACAGGCCGGCCTCCACCTTGCGCTTGCCGTACTGCGCGCAGCGGTCCAGCGTGGGGATGGCCTTGTCCGGATTGAGCTGCCGGGCCGGGTCGAAGGCGCGCTTGACCGCGATGAACGCGGCAATCTCGGCGATGGTGAACTGCTCGCACATCGAATCGAGCTTTTCGATGCCTACCCCATGTTCGCCGGTGATCGTGCCGCCGGCTGCCACGCATAGGGCCAGGATCGCTTCGCCGAAACGTTCCGCACGCGAGAATTCGCCGGGCACGTTGGCATCGAACAGGATCAGCGGATGCAGGTTGCCGTCGCCGGCGTGGAACACGTTGGCGCAGCGCAGCCCGTACTCGAGCGCCAGCGCATCGATGCCGGTCAGCACCCCGGCCAGCCTGCGGCGCGGGATGGTGCCGTCCATGCAGTAATAGTCGGGTGAAATGCGGCCGGCGGCGGGAAAGGCATTCTTGCGGCCGGACCAGAAGCGCAGGCGTTCCGCCTCGTCGCGCGACACGGCGATGGCCGTGGCACCCGACTGCGCCAGCACGGCGCTCATGCGGGCGATTTCCTCGTCCACCTCTTCCGGCAGGCCGTCCGACTCGCACAGCAGGATGGCGGCGGCTTCGGTGTCATAGCCGGCCCGCACGAACGGCTCGACCATGCGCACGCTGGTGCGGTCCATCATTTCCAGCCCGGCCGGGATGATGCCGGCGGAGATCACGCTGGCCACCGCATCGGCGCCGCGCACCACGCTGTCGAACGAGGCCATGATGACGCGTGCCTGCGGCGGTTTCGGCACCAGTTTGACTGTTGCTTCGGTAACCACACCCAGCATGCCTTCCGAGCCGACGAACACGGCCAGTAAGTCCAGGCCCGGTGCATCCGGCGCGCCGCTGCCTAGCTCCACGATCCCGCCTGTGGCATCGATCATGCGCACGCGCAGCACGTTGTGCAAGGTGAGGCCGTATTTCAGGCAGTGCACACCGCCGGAATTCTCGGCGATGTTGCCGCCGATCGTGCAGGCAATCTGCGACGAGGGATCGGGCGCGTAATACAGGCCATGGCCGGCCGCCGCCTCGGAAATGGCCGCATTGCGCACGCCGGGCTGCACGGTCGCCGTTCGCGCGTGCGCATCCACGGCAACGATGCGGTTCAACCTGGCCGTGGACAGCACGATGCCGTCGGCAACCGGCAGCGCGCCACCCGACAGGCCGGTGCCGGCGCCGCGCGGCACGATCGGCACCCGCAGCGCGCTGCACACCCGCAGCACGGCCGCCACCTGCGCCTCGTTTTCCGGCAAGGCCACCGCCAGCGGCAACTGGCGGTAAGCGGTCAGGCCGTCGCATTCGTAGGGACGGGTATCCTCTTCGTCGAACAGGAGGCAGTGCGGCTTCAGCACGGAGTACAGTGCGGCCCGCAATTGCGCGTGCAGGGCGGCGGCCGTGGCGCGCTGGCGCCCGGCGGTGGAGGCAATGTCGTGATCGGGTGCGTTCATGGGGGCTTCCGGCTGGTCGGTCGGTGTTCGAGTTGGAACCAGTGTAGCGCCAGGCTGCCCAGTCAAGCGGTGAAAAGAATTAACCGCTGCATCCGATAATTTTCATGGCCGCCAGGTGCACCACACGAGCTTCACGCGGGGCCGGAGTACACGGCAAGCAGCCAGTCGATGAACAGCTGCACTTCCGGGCGCCGCGGCGTGCCGCCTTCGTACACCACGTAATACGCATGCGGCGGCGATTCCAGGCGGATGTCGAACAGCTCGACCACTTCGCCGCGGTCGATCATCTCCTGGGCAAAGTGCTGGCGCGTCAGGCCCACGCCCTGGCCGAGCCGCACGGCTTCCAGCAGCAGGCCGAGATCGTCGACACGCAGGCCGGTGGCGGGCTCCGGCCAGTCCAGGCCGGCCACCTCGAACCACGACTTCCACGGCT
>DASVVD010000343.1:0-3667 GCA_036386715.1 Pseudoduganella sp. | reverse complement strand
TGGACAAGCTGGACGTCTGATGGACCTGTATGTGTACTACCGCGTGCGCTCCGGCGACGCGGACAGCCTGCTGCCGCGCGTGCGTGCGCTGCAGGCGCAACTGGCGGCCACGCATGGCGTGGCCCCGCAGCTGAAGCGCCGCCCGCCCGATGCGGACGGCAGCGTGGATGACGGCGCCGACGGCGTGCAGACGTGGATGGAGGTGTACCCCGCCGCCACGGCTGGTTTCGCGGAGGCGCTGGCGCAAGCCGCCGGCGCCGCCGACCTGGCCCTCCTGACCGTGGGCCCCCGACATACCGAAGTGTTCATGGATATCCCCTCATGTGCCTGATCGTTTTCGCCTGGCGCGTGGTACCCGGCGTGCCGCTGATCGCCGCCGCCAACCGCGACGAATATTTTGACCGCGCCAGCCAGGCCGCCGGACCGTGGGAAGAGAACCCGCACGTGGTCGCCGGCCGCGACCTGAAGGCCGGCGGCAGCTGGATGGGCGTGACGCGCCCCGACGGCCCCGAGTGCCAGTGGCCCGCCAACGTGTCGCCGCTGCGCGCGCGCTGCCAGGACGGCGGCTTCGCTCCGGTCGAGACCGCCGACAAGGCGCCGTCGCGCTTTGCCGCGATCACCAATATCCGCGCGCCGGACGATTTCGACCCGCAGGCGCCGTCGCGCGGCATGCTGGTGTCGAATTTTTTGTCAGCAACGATGAGCGCGCGCGACTATGTCGAACAGATCCGGCCGGGTGCCAAGGCCTACAACGGCTTCAATCTCGTGCTGTGCGACGGCGAGGAACTGGTGTGGTTCTCCAACCGCGGCGAGCCGGATGCGCGCAACGGCCAGCCGCTGGCCCCGGGCGTATATGGCCTGTCGAACGCCCTGCTGGATTCGCCGTGGCCGAAGGTCGTGCGCACCAAGGCGCAGTTCGCCAGCCTGCTGTGCCTGGGCGCACCCGAGGAAGCCTATTTCGAGATGCTCGCCGATACCACCCGCGCACCGGACCAGCGCCTGCCGGAGACCGGCGTGCCGCTGGAACGGGAACGCCAGCTGTCGGCGGTGAAGATCGAATCGCCCGACTACGGCACGCGTACCTCGACCGTCGTGAAGGTGTATGCGGAGGCGCCGGCGGTGCTGCATGAGCAGGTGATTCGCTGAACGTTGCCTGGAAAACCGGGTCCGTCCCTATTTTTGACAGATTTCGGGAAAGTCAGGGACAACCCCGCTTTCCCAGGCAATATTGCCCGGAAACAGGGGACTGTCCCGGGTTTTGCCTCAGATGTCGGTAAACACCTGCCCGGCCGGCAGCCGCGATTTCGGCAGCTTGCTGTTGAAATCCTCGCCGCTGCTGTAGCCCAGCGAGACGATCACCGTGGCCGCGAAGCCTTTTTCGCGCAGGCCCAGTTCCTTGTCCAGTACCTCGGCATTGAAACCTTCCATCGGTGTGGCGCCCACGTCGAGCAGCGCGGCGCCCTGCAGCAGGTTGCCCAGCGCGATATAGGTCTGTTTCTCGTACCAGTACGGCACGTCTTTCTGCGCGAAGCGGTGCAGGTTGGTGTACGACATGCGCCCGGCGTGTTGCGAGGCTTTCGCCGCCTCGTTGACGAAGCGGCCATCCTGCGCTTCCTGCTCCAGCACGGCGGCCAGCTGCGCCTCGTCCGGCGCCACCTTGGTGGCCAGCACGATCACGTGCGAGGCGTCGCGGATCTTGGCGGCGTTGTACTGGAAGCCGGCGTCGGCCGCCCTGGCGATGCGCTCCTTGCCTTCCGGCGTGGCGGCGACCACGAAATGCCACGGCTGGGAGTTCACCGACGATGGCGCGAGGCGCAGCAGTTCGCGCAGCTGGTCGATGATTTCCGCCGGAACCTTGCGTTCGCGGTCGTACGATTTGACGGTGTAGCGCTGGCGCGCCTTGGCGACGATATCCATGGTTGTTTCCTTGTCTTGATGAAAAAAAGCGGCGCAATGGTACAGCGTGGCGCCCGCAGGCGCCAACGCCGCACCACCGCGGTTCAGAAGCCGGCCAGCACCAGCTTGCCGCGCGCCTTGTTGCTCTCCACGATGGCGTGGGCGCGGCGCAGGTTGGCGGCATCGATCTTGCCAATGCGCTCGCCGACGGTGGTCTTGAGCACGCCGGCGTCGACCAGCGCCGCGACGCGGTCGAGGATCTCGCGCTGGCGCGCCATGTCGGCCGTCTCGTACATCGAGCGGGTGAACATCAGTTCCCAGTGCAGCGAGATGCTCTTGCGCTTGAGCGGCATGGCATCGAGCGTGTCCGGGTCGTCGATGAGCGCGAACTGGCCCTGCGGCGCGAGGATGTCGACGATGTCGGCGTAGTGCTGGTCGGTGTGCGTCAGGCTGATGACGATGTCCGCATACTCGAACCCCAGCGCCTGCAGCTGCGCCTTCATCGGCTTCGAATGGTCGATCACGTGATGGGCGCCCAGCTCGCGCACCCATTCCGCGGTTTCCGGGCGCGACGCGGTGCCGATCACGGTGAGGCCGGTCAGTTTGCTGGCCAGTTGCGTCAGGATCGAGCCGACACCGCCCGAGGCGCCGATGACCAGCAGCGTGCGTCCGTCCTCTGCCATGTCCTGTTGTGTCAACTCCTGCTCCGGCACTTTCAGGCGGTCGAACAGCAGTTCCCAGGCGGTGAGCGAGGTCAGCGGCAGCGCGGCGGCATCCTCGAAAGCCAGCGTTGCCGGCTTGTGGCCGGCGATGCGCTCGTCGACCAGGTGCAGTTCGCTGTACGAACCGGGGCGGGTCAGCGAGCCGGCGTAATACACCTCGTCGCCCGGCTTGAATGCCGTCACGGCGCTGCCGACGGCTTCGACGATGCCGGCGGCATCCCAGCCCACCACGCGCGGTGCGGTCACGGCCGCGCCGCGGCGGATCTTGGTGTCGACCGGGTTGACGGACACGGCATGCACGCGCACCAGCAGGTCGCGCGGGCCGGGCACCGGCTCCGGCAGGTCGATGTCGACCAGCGATTCGGGGTTGTCGATCGGCAGGCCATGCTGGGTATAGACAATCGCTTTCATTCCGCTTCTCCCGTTGAGTTCAATTGGCGCCATCATATGACGCGAGTGGCAAGTAAAAAACCCCTATAATCGTGAAGCACTTTCACTCGCCGAATGAAAATGGTCCGCTTCGAAGATCTGTCGCTGTTCATCCGTACCGCCGCCTGCGGCAGTTTCACCAAGGCCGCGCGCGAGGCGAACCTGCTGCCGGGCCAGGTGAGCGCCGCCATCATGCGCCTCGAGCGCGACCTCGATATCCGCCTGTTCGCCCGCTCCACGCGCAGCCTGCGCCTGACGGATGAGGGCGAACGCTACCTGCCCTATGCCAGGGAAGCGATCGACCTGCTGCACAGCGGGCGTGACGAACTGCGCCGCGGCGACGACACGCTGGCCGGCACGCTGCAGATCGCCGCGCCGTCGGATTTCGGCCGCAACCTCCTGCTGCCGTGGCTGACCGCGTTCCGGCGCCAGCACCCGAAGCTCGAACTGCACGTGCAGTTTTCCGACCGCGTGACGGACGTATTCCGCGACCCGGTCGACATCGCGCTGCGCTACGGCAGCGTGGAGGATGCCAGCTTCGTCGCCCTGCCCGTCGCACCGGACAACCGGCGCGTGCTGGTGGCCTCGCCCGCCTATCTCGAACAGTGCGGCATGCCGCG
>DASVVD010000342.1:0-7265 GCA_036386715.1 Pseudoduganella sp. | reverse complement strand
GTCGACAACCAGAACACCGGACCGGGTGGCGTGCAGGAACAGGCCGTGAAACAGTGCCGCACCGTGGACGGCTGGGAATCGCGCACCACCGGCTACGAGGTCGTGTACGACTACCGTGGCCGCAACTACACCAGCTACATGTCGCAGGACCCGGGCGAACGCGTGCGCCTGCGCGTGTCGGTCGAACCGGTACAGCAGTAATCCGGAAAACATGACCGGGATTGCCAGACTGCCGGCCCATGGGCCGGCCGTTTTCATTTGTGCGCTTGCTAGGCGGCAAAGCGGCGCGGGATAATAGGGGCCACCTCCGGACCCCATCATGCTGATCAAACGTAAATCCATCGAAAAAGAAGAATCGTCCCGCCCTGCCCGCAAGATGGCCGCGAAGACCGCCGTGCGCACTGCGGCGCAGGACAAGCCGCGCTACAAGCCGAAGTTCGCGCCGATCACCCTGTCCGAGCTCGATGGCGTGCGCTACCTGCATTTCGGTACCGAGTGGGTACAGGGCGCGATGCGCATCCGCAAACCCGACTGGCCGGAGCTGGAATACGCGCAGCAGATGCTGGCGTGGATGCTGTGGAATGCCGCGCCCCGGGCCGTTGCGCAACTGGGCCTCGGCACCGCCGCGCTGACCAAGTTCTGCTACAAGGCCTTTCCCGAGGCGCAGGTGACGGCGGTGGAACTGAACCCGCACGTGATCGCGATCTGCCAGTCGATGTTCAAGCTGCCCCCAAGCGACACCCGCCTGCACGTGCTGGAGATGGATGCGCTGGACTTCGTCAATGACCCGGCCAACCACGGCACGCTCGATGCGCTGCAGGTGGACCTGTATGACGCCACTGCGCGCGGCCCGGTGCTCGATTCGGCGGAGTTCTATGCGGCATGCAACGCCTGCCTGGCCGCCGACGGCATCATGACGGTCAACCTGTTCGGCGATCACCCGAGTTATGCCAGGAACCTGAAGGCGATGAAGTTCGCGTTCGCGCAAGTGCTCAGCCTGCCGGAAGTCCATGATGGCAACGTCGTTGCGCTGGCGTTCAAGCGTGCCCGCGCGCTCGACATCCCTGCCCTCGAAGCGCGCGCCGCGGAAATCCACGCGCAAACGAAGTTGCCCGCGAAATCCTGGGTGAAGGGTTTGGCCTCCACCAGTACCTGACCCGCACCAGCACCTGACGCCATATGGCCAAGACACTCGACCTGCAACAACTCTTCACGTGGCTGCTCGCCGATGGCATGGTCGAGAAAGCCGGCGTCAAGGCCCACTACACGCAGGCGCAGGGCATCCTGCGCAATACCGCCGGGTCGATGCACCCGCTGTGCGCCATTGCGCATTGCAAGATCCTGTCCGCCCAGCCGCCGCATCGGCAGCTGACGCTCGACACGCTGACCGAATGGCTGGCGCGCCGCGCCAACCTGCCGCTGTACCGGATCGATCCGCTGAAGGTCGATTTCACGCGCGTGGCCGATGTCATGTCGGCCAGCTATGCCGCCCGCTTCAACATCCTGCCCGTGGAAATCACCGCCGACACGCTCACGGTGGCCACCGCCGACCCGATCGCGCTCGAATGGGAAGCCGAGATCGCCAAGATCTCGCGCCGCTCGATCCGCCGCGTGATCGCCAACCCGCTCGACATCGCCCAGTACACGGCGCAGTTCTTCTCGCTCGCCAAGTCGATCCGGGATGCCAACAAGTCCAACGGCCAAGACCTTGCGCTGCGCAACAACTTCGAGCAGCTGGTCGAGATGGGCAAGAGCAACCGGCAGGTGGATGCCAACGACCAGCACGTGATCAACATCGTCGACTGGCTGTGGCAGTATGCGTTCGAACAGCGCGCCTCCGACATCCATCTCGAACCGAAGCGCGACATCGGCAATATCCGCTTCCGCATCGATGGCGTGCTGCACCAGGTGTACCAGGTGCCGGCCGTGGTGATGATCGCGATGACCGCGCGCATCAAGCTGCTGGGGCGGATGGACGTGATCGAGAAGCGCCGCCCGCAGGATGGCCGCATCAAGACGCGCACCGCCGGCGGCCAGGAAATCGAGCTGCGCCTGTCCACGCTGCCGACCGCGTTCGGCGAAAAGCTCGTGATGCGCATCTTCGACCCGGACGTGGTGGTGAAGACCTTGCCCGAACTGGGTTTCCCGCCTGAAGACGCGGCGCGCTGGGATGCGCTGACGAAGCAGCCGCACGGCATCATCCTGGTCACCGGCCCCACCGGCTCGGGCAAGACCACCACGCTGTACACCACGCTGAAAGCGCTGGCCACGTCCGAGGTCAACGTGTGCACGGTGGAAGACCCGATCGAAATGGTGGAAGCGTCGTTCAACCAGATGCAGGTGCAGCCCGGCATCGACCTGACATTCGCCGACGGCGTGCGGGCGCTGATGCGCCAGGACCCGGACATCATCATGGTCGGCGAGATCCGCGACCTGGCCACGGCCGAGATGGCGATCCAGGCGGCGCTGACGGGCCACCTCGTGCTGTCCACGCTGCACACCAACGATGCGCCGTCGGCCGTGATGCGGCTGCTGGAACTGGGCGTGCCGTACTACCTGCTGGAAGCCACGATCATCGGCATCATGGCGCAGCGCCTGGTGCGCACGCTGTGCGCCGAGTGCAAGACGCCGGACGGCGAACTGGCCGACGAACTCTGGCAGGGCATCGGCGGCGCCTGGAACCTGCCGAAGCCGCAGCAGGTCTACCGCCCTGCCGGCTGCCCCGAATGCCGGCAGACCGGCTACCGCGGCCGCACCGGCATCTACGAGCTGCTGACCGTCAGCGCCGCCTTCAACGCGCTGGTGCAGGAGGAAACCGAGATCGGCGCGCTGCGCCGGCAGGCCATCGCCGACGGCATGAAGCCGCTGCGCATCGCCGGCGCCTACAAGCTGATCGAGGGCGTCACCACGGCCGAGGAAGTGCTGAAGGCCACCGCGTCGCTGGCGTGATGGCCTGCCCGGGCAGGCGCCGCCTGTCGATCCCTGCAGTCTTTCGCCGCGATGTTTTTCAAAATGCTTGGCATTGTGCAATGAGCCGTATATAATGCGGCCTCTTTCGGGTCGTTAGCTCAGCTGGTAGAGCAGCGGACTTTTAATCCGTTGGTCGCAGGTTCGAATCCCGCACGGCCTACCACGAATAGATCAGAGAAGCCAACCGTCCGCGGTTGGCTTTTTTGTTTTATGCGCCGCGTTTCCATGCGCTGCGTTCCTGCACCAGGTCGTGCGCATTGTTTCCCATATTGGTTGCATCGCCATGCCCCCATGGACCTTAAAACGGCTGTGAATATAAATGATTCTCATTTATAGTGGCGCCTTTTGCCTGCTCCCGTTTCCATGCACATCGCCAAGCCCCACCTGCCCGCCCACCATTCACCGGCGCATCGCCCGCTGTCCCATCGCCCGCTCATGCACCACCTCCTCGCCCTGGGCCTGCTCTCGGCAGCCCCGCTGGTCGCCGCACAACCGGCTGCCGAAGAACCGGCCGAGACCGCCATGCCCCAGGTAAACGTCGTCGCGGAGCGCATCGGCGACGCCTGGAATGCGCAGCAGTCGCGCGGCGCCACGCGCACCGATACGCCGCTGGCCGAAGTGCCGCAGTCGGTGCGGGTGATCGGCCCGCAGCAGATCGCCGACCTGGGCGCCACGCGCATGGCCGATACCGTGGATTTCGTCAGCGGCATTTCCCGCCTCAACGACTTCGGCGGCACATGGGACAACTTCGCCATCCGCGGTTTCGGCAGTACCGACATGGGCTACCTCGTCAACGGGTTCCCCGGCTCGCGCGGCTACAACCCGCCGCGCGATACCGCCACCGTGGAACGCTTCGAGTTCCTGAAAGGCCCGGCGGGCGCGGTGTATGGCAGCAGCGAGCCGGGTGGCACGATCAATATCGTCACCAAGAAACCGCAATTCGACAGCGCCAACGTGGCCGAAGCGAGTATCGGCAGCAGCGGCCTACGCCGCGCCACGCTGGACAGCACCGGCGCCTTGGGCGACTCGGTGGCCTACCGCCTCAACCTGATGACGGAAGAAGGCAACACCCGCTCGGCGCTGCTGCACAACAAGCGCAACCTGGTCGCGCCCGCGCTGACATGGGTGATCGGCAGCGGCACCACATTGAACGTCGAAGCGGAATTGCTGCGCACCGATACGCCGCTGGACCGCGGCGTGATCAACGTGCGCGGCGTGCTCGGCACCCTGCCGCGCGACCGCGTGCTGAACGAACCCGGCGACGCCAACATGCGCCTGGACAGCGACACGTACCAGGCCACGCTGGAGCACCGGCTGTCGGACGACTGGCGCCTGCGCATCGGCGCCAGCTACAAGGAAAGCGATTTCCACGGCGAGTACACCGAAGCGACCGCACTGGCCGCGGACAACCGCACGCTGAACCGCCAGGCCACCTGGCGCACGCTGCCATCGCGCGATGCGGCGCTGCAGGCCGAACTCGAAGGCAGGTTCGCCACCGGCGGCATCGGGCACACGCTGCTGGTCGGCGCCGAAGCGTCGCGCCTGTGGATGAACATGGAGATCCTGCGCTCGGCCAATACCCCGATCGACATCTATACGCCGGTCTACGGCACGGCAGTGCCGCCGCTGGCGACGCTGACCACCAGTTCCGACGAACGCCAGCGCGTAAAGGCCGTGTTCGCGCAGGACCAGGTCAGCCTTTCCGACCGCTGGAAACTGCTGGCGGGCCTGCGCTGGGACGACTACAGCCAGTCGCTGGAAAACCGCGTCGCCAGGACCTTCATCGCACGGCAGCAGAGCGCGGTCACGCCGCGCGCCGGCATCACGTTCCTGCCGAATGCATGGAGTTCGCTGTATGTTTCGGCGGGCAAATCGTTCCGAGGCAATAACGGCACCGATATCGCCGGCCGGGCATTCGACCCGCAGCGCTCGACCGCCTATGAAGCGGGCTGGAAGCTGCAGACACCGGACGGCCGCCTGGGCGCCACGCTGGCCCTGTATGACATCACCAAGACCAACGTGCTGACCGCCAGCGACGTGCCCGGCTACTCGGTGGCGGCGGGCGAGATCAGGAGCAGCGGTGTCGAGGCCGACATCAACGGCCAGGTGGACCGCCGCTGGCGCGTGATGGGCAACTTCGCCTGGGACGATGCGCGCGTGACGCAGGACCGGACGCTGGCCGCCGGCACGCGCCTGGCCAACGTGCCGGAATACAGCGCCGGCCTGCTGGCGATCCGCGAAGACCGCCTGCCGGGCGGCAGCCGCTATGGCATCGGCGCCGGCGTGAACTACGTGGGCGAACGGTCCGGCAACAACGCCGACACGTATGCGCTGCCGGCGTACACCACGTTCAAGCTGGTCAGCTACTGGCAGGTCAACCGCAAAACCCGCCTGTCGGTGGACGTGCACAACCTGGCCAACCGCATGTTCTACACGTCCTCGTGGGGCAACCTGTACGTGACGCCGGGCGCGGAGCGCAGCCTGGTCGCCCGCCTGAAAGTCGACCTGTAAGCAGGCTTCAGGCCGGCGCAGGCAACACCGTATCAGGAGCGCAGGGCCACCTGCTCGCCTTGCCACGCCGGCGCGGCAACCCGCGTGGTCGCGGTACGGATGGTCCGGCCGAGGGGCACTTCCACCCACCGGTGGAACAGGGCGCCCGCTGCCAGGCTCGCGGCCCACGCGGCCAGCATGCCGGGCAGTTGCCAGTGCGGCTCGGCAGGCACATAGCGCGTAAAGGCCGCGTTGACCACCAGGCAGACGGGGAAGTGGACCAGGAACACTGCATACGAAATTCGCCCCAGGCTGCTGGCAGCCGACGCCGCCAGGCCACGCGCGCTGGTCCTGATGCGCCCGAACAGGAACAAGGCGCAGGCGACAGCGAGTGCCAGGGCGATCCGCTCGCGGAAGTCGACCACCAGCGCGGCGAGCACCGGCAGCACGGCCAGTGCCACCAGCGCCACCACGCTACCGCCCTTGCGGCTGCGATCGCCGGCCCACCAGGCCATCACGCCCAGGCCATAGCTGCCGAAGAAATACGGCGCCCAGTCGTCCCAGCCGGCATCCAGGTTGAAGTACAGCAGCGACAACGCAATGCCCGCGGCAACCGCGCATGGCATCAGCCATGGCAGCTGGCGCGTGCCGGCCACGCGGCCGGCCAGCCACAACATCGCGGCCAGCGCCGCATACAGCTGGAAATCGATGGCCACGTACCACGCGCCCGCCGACAACGACTCATACCCCAGCACGCCGTGCAGCAGTACCGCATGGGCACACAGCTGGGCGAACGTTGCGGGTGCGGAGATCGAGTCGTGCGTCATCCAGGCGGCGGCCCAGGCGGTGGCCAGCGCCGCCAGCAGCGTCGCGGCCACGAATGGCGGTGCCAGCTTGACATAGCGGCGCCAGAGCGCCGCGCGCGGATTGGCCAGGCCGGCCTGCCCGCCGGGGCTCAGCGACTTGGCGGCAAGAAAACCGCCGATCACGAGGAATACCTGCACGGCGATGCGCGCCGTATCGCCCAGCCAGTCGATCGTTTCCGGCAACAGCGGACGCGCGTAATCGGCCATCGGGCCATAGAACGCCAGGTGATGCAGCACGATCAATTGCGCGGCCACCGCCTTCAACAGGTTGATCAGTGCGAATTCCGATTTGCTGTGCTGGTTTGCTCCGCTTGTTCCATTTGTTCCAGAAATTGTCGGTGTCATGCGCTTCCTTCGTCCTGCTCATCCGGTCATGCAACCGTGATGATTTTGTAAAGGACGAGAGAATAGCCGAGTTAGCCGATCCGTGGCGCAAAAAAGAAACGGCCGTGCATCGCCAGCCGCAGCCGGACTGGCTCCTTGCTTGCAAGCTTATTGGCAACTTATTTCCCGGCCTTGAGCCGCCACAGCGACGTCGGCAGCGCGATCGGCGCATCGGGCTTGAAGAACGCCGAGTCCTGGATGCGCGACGTGGTAACGTACACCGTGCCGTCCGGGCCCTGGCTGAACGTGTCCGGCCAGCGCAGCCGCGCATCGCGGATCACCAGGCGCGGCGCGGTGCCGGGACGCAGCAGGTTGCGCACCTTGACGGAATCGTCCTCGGGCGAGGTGATGTACATGTACTTGCCGCCATGGTCGATCAGCAGCCCGTCCGCCACGCCGTTGCGGCCCACGGTTTCCACCCTGGCGCCAATGTCGTCGCCGCGCCAGCCTTCCTCGACCAGCACGCGGGTGGCGATACGGTACAGCGTGTCGCCCTTGATCGCCTGCCAGTACAGGTACTGGCCATCCGGTGACAGGGCGATGCCGTCGGCGGCG
>DASVVD010000341.1:0-1765 GCA_036386715.1 Pseudoduganella sp. | reverse complement strand
ACGAACATCGGTTAGGGATAACCGGAACGGTGGCGGCGGGCTCGGTCGTAGACTTGATATCAGCCCCGGCGCGCTACAAATTCCAGCACTTCATCGACGTGACCGGGTACTTTCACGCCACGCCATTCTTTCACCAACTTCCCTTGGGCGTCAATGACAAACGTACTGCGCTCGACGCCCCGTACTTCCTTGCCATACATCTTCTTCTGCTTCATCACGCCAAACGCCTGGCATACCGCTTCGTCGGGATCGGAGATCAGTTCGAACGGCAGCCCGAGCTTGGCCTTGAAACTTTCGTGCGAACGCAGCGAATCGCGGCTGATGCCGTAGATTTCCACGCCGGCGGCCCTGAACTGCTCGTGCAGGTCGCGGAACGCCATGTTTTCGGTCGTGCAGCCGGGCGTGTTGTCCTTGGGGTAGAAGAACAGCACGGTGGCTTGCGCCGGGCGCCCGGCCAGCGTGAAGGTCTGGCCGCTCGTCATCGCGGCGGAAAAGTCGGACAGGGGGGCAACGGGTTGCAGAGGGTCGGGGCTATCGGCCACGCTGTTTTCTCCTGAAAGGCAATGGTGCGCACCGGTGTTGAAAAATGAACCGGTGCGCTGTGGATATGGCGGCACTGTGCAGGTAAATCAAGGGCGCTCAGGATTGCGCCGGCTTTGCCGCGGCCGGTTGCGTATCCGTCGCTGCATCCTTCGCCGCATCTTTTTCGATAATCAGGGCCAGCAGCGCCTTGCGCCCTTCGCCCATCAGGATATTGTAGGTGCGGCAGGCAGCATTCGTGTCCATGCATTCGACGCCGATGCGGCGCGAGGTCAGCGGTGCGGTAATGCGCGGGTGCACGAAGCGCTGCCGCTCGCCGGTGCCGAGGATGACGACGTCCGGCGCCTCGGCCAGCAGCTGTTCGAAGTGCTCGACCGTGAGCTCGGCGAAATGCGCCACGGGCCACGGCTGCGGAGCCTTTTCGGGCAGCACCAGCAGGCTGTGGTCGAACGGTTGGGCATTGATTTCCACGCCGCCGGCAAAATAGCCGGTGACGGTCTGGTATTGCTGGGTATCGCTGGAATGGAGCTTCATGGTGTCGCTCGTAAATCTGGTCGCTGGAGGCCCTATTGTAACGTTTTGCCATCTTATGGGCGGGTTTGCCGTACCTTGCGGGCGTCGGCGGTTGCCTAATCGAACTTTATTCGGCAGAATGGGTTTTTCGCAATGCAGCATTGCATTGTTGCCTTAGTACTTTCGGGGATTGATTTTGCGACCGATTCAGAAATCGAACAAGCTGGCAGAAGTCTGTTATGAAATCCGTGGGCCGGTGCCGGAAAAGGCACGCCAGATGGAGGAGGAAGGCCACAAGATTACCAAGCTCAACATCGGCAACCTGGCCGTGTTCGGTTTTGATCCGCCCGACGAGATCGTGCAGGACATGAAGATCCAGCTGCCGAACGCGGCGGGATACACCGATTCGAAGGGCATGTTCGCGCCGCGCAAGGCGGTCATGCACTACACGCAGAGCAAGAACATCGCCGGCGTGTCGATCGACGACATCTACCTGGGCAACGGCGCATCCGAACTGATCGTGATGTCGATGAACGCGCTGCTCAACAACGGCGACGAAGTGCTGGTCCCGGCGCCCGACTACCCGCTGTGGACCGCGGCGGTCAGCCTGTCCGGTGGCCGCCCGGTGCACTACATCTGCGACGAGCAGCAGGACTGGTTCCCCGATATCGACGATATCCGCAGGAAGATCACGCCGAACACGCGCGCGATC
>DASVVD010000340.1:0-1985 GCA_036386715.1 Pseudoduganella sp. | reverse complement strand
ACATAGCGCGGACTCTTCGGGTAGAACACGAAGCCGATCGCGTCGGCGCCGGCCGCCACGGCGGCGGCCACGTCGTCTTCGCGGCTCAGGCCGCAGATCTTGATACGGGTGCGGTGCAGGCTCATGTCTCGATTTCTTTCAGAATGCAGGAAGGATGCGCGGGGTTTCCTGAGGCAGGCCCCACTTGCTGTCGTATTCGATCTGCGCCAGGTACAGGCCGTCCGGCATGAAGGTGGGGGCAGCCTTGCTGCGGTTGCGCCCTTCCAGCAGGTCGCCCAGCCAGTCCGTGTTTTCGCGGCCCTGCCCCACGTAGACCAGCGCACCGACCAGGTTGCGCACCATGTGGTGCAGGAAGGCGCTGGCGCGCAGCGTGAACAAAATCATGTCGCCATGCCGTTCGATAGCGAGCTCGTGCATGTCCTTGACCGGCGTTTTCGCCTGGCAGCTGGCGGCGCGGAAGGCGGAGAAATCGTGCCGGCCCAACAGCGGCGCGACGGCGGCGCGCATCCGGTCCACGTCCAGCGGGCGGTGGTAGTAGCCGGCCCGGCCGGCCAATAGCGGCGCGCGCACCGCGTTGTTGTACAGCAGGTAGTGATAAGTGCGGGAACGGGCCGCGAAGCGGGCGTGGAAGTCCTGGTCGGACTGGAATTCGTCACCGTTCCAGGGGATCACCTCGTGCAGTTCCCTGGCCCAGCGCACGCCGATCGAATCGGGCAGGAACGCGTTGATGCCGCGCACCCAGGCATGGGATTCGCGCTGCAGGTCGGTATCGAAATGCACGACCTGCCCCAGCGCATGCACGCCGGTATCGGTGCGGCCGGCACAGGTGGTGCCGATATGGACGCAGGCAAAGCGCGCGATGGCCGCTTCCAGCTGGTCCTGCACGGTCTGGCCGTGCGGCTGGACCTGGTATCCCTGCCAGCCGGCGCCGTCATACTGGACGCCCAATGCAATGCGTTTCAATGCCTGCCCGATCGTGAAGAAAGAGCTGGAATTATACGCGCAAGGGCCGCGCCGGCGCGGGGCCCGCTCCCGCTCAGCCCAGTTGCGCCAGCATCTGCGTGGCGCGTGCCACCTGGCCGTCGCTGCCGCCGCGCAGCACTTCGTCGAGCAGTTCGCGCGCGCCATCCTTGTCGCCGATTTCCTGGTAGGCCACGGCCAGGTCGAGCTTGGTGTCCATTTCCATCTGCAGCGGCGTCAGCGGTGCGGCGGCAGCCGGCGCCGTGGCCGGTTCCTGCTGCGGCGTGGCGGTCTCGTCCAGGTCGAGGTCGATGCCCGACAGGTCGAATTCCGGCGGCGGCGGGGCCGCGGCCGGTGCTTCGGGCAGGTCCGGCAGGCCGAAGTCCGGCTCATCGGGCAGCGCCGGCTTGTGGCCTGGCTGTGCCGATGGCGGCGGCACGTCGAAGTCCATCAGGTCCAGCTCGGCCAGCGGATCGGCGTCGTGCGCCGTTTTGCCGTCATCCGGCAGGTCCAGGCTGAAATCGGCCAAGTCGGCCGGGGACGGCGCCGGGACAGCGGCAGGGGCCGGCTGCACGGTCTCTTCCGGCGGCACGTCGAACGCCAGGTCGAACGGATCGGCCGTGCTGTCGGCGCCAGCCGCACCCGGCTTCTCCGCCGCCGGCGGCACCGGCTCGAAGCTCAGGCCGCCAAGGTCGAAGTCGAGGACGTGTTCGGCGTCGCCCGCATCGGCCGCCTTCGCTGGCGACGGCTCGGCTGCAGGCTCGGCTGCAAACGCATCGGCCGGCTGCGCGGTGGCGTCGCTGAAATCGAAGTCCGCCAGCGGATCGGCCGGGGCCGGGGCCGCTGCCTGGGTGGGTGCCTCGGTGAAATCGAAGTCGAGCGCATGAAGGGCGGCTTCGGGTGCCGGCTCCTGGCTCAGGTCCAGGTCGAGGCCTTCGTGGGCCACGGGCTCGGCGGCGCGGTGGCGCGCGGCGTCGTCCAGCGCGTCGGCGAAGCTCGAGGCAGGCGGGGCCGCCTGCGTAGTG
>DASVVD010000339.1:0-1721 GCA_036386715.1 Pseudoduganella sp. | reverse complement strand
AACGTTCCTATCCAAATTTGCTGCCGCGGTCGTGGCCACCGTGAGCGGCACGACTGTAGCGAGACCGCTTGCGCAGCGGCTGACGCGCGATCGCCTCTTGACGTCCGGAGCGCGTGCTGAATCACTGGAACGCCAGGACATCCAGGACTGGAGGGGCGAAGTGAGAGCGTCAATTCGTCAGGTGACCGTATGTGCTGATAACCGCTGAGCGGATCGCTGGTCGATCGCATTGCCGATGCGTACGCGGGCTTCATCGACCGCTATGGCGCGTTCTTCCGCAGCCGCGGACACGACAATGCGCCGGTGGCGCAGCGCTACCTGCATGGGCTTGCACAGACCGAGACAGCCACGTTTGCCGCGATGGCCGGTGTGGTTGAAGATGGCTGCGAGCAACAGTTCCAGCACTTCATCAGCAACGCGCCGTGGCGGCACGAACCAGTCATCGCGCAGATCGGCCGTGATGCCGACCGCCTGCTGGGTGGCAAGCCGGACAGCGCGCTGATCCTCGACGAGAGCAGCTTCGTCAAGCACGGCGATCGCTCGGTTGGCGTGGCTCGGCAGTGGTGCGGGCGCCTGGGCAAAGTCGATAACTGCCAGGTGGCGGTGTTTGCAGTGCTGACCAACGGGGCGCGGCACACGCCGGTCGACATGCGGCTCTACCTGCCGCGGCGCTGGATTGACGATCCGGCCCGCTGTGACCGGGCCGAGATCCCGGTGCAGGCGCGCACGATGCGGTCCAAGACTGATCTCGCGCTTGAGATAGTGCGTGCGGCGCGGACCCGGGGGATGCGGTTTGGCTGGGTCGGGGTGGACGGCGGCTATGGCAAGGAACCCGCTTTCCTGCGCGCGCTGGACGACATGGGCGAGACCTTCGTCGCCGATGTTCATGGCACGCAGCGGGTCTGGAGCGAACCGCCGGGACTGCATGTTCCACCGCCACAGTCCACGCGAGGCCGTCCGCCAAGCAAGCAACAAGCCGGCGTGGATGGCATCACGGTGGAGAAGCTGGTCGCTGGGTTCAGCGTGGACGACTGGAAGCGCTGCACCCTGCGCGCGAGCACGCGCGGTCCGTTGCAGGTCGATATCGCGCACCGGCGGGTCTGGGTGTGGGATGGCGAGGAAACGGTGGCGCGGGGTTGGCACCTGCTCGTCCGCCGCGAGGTAGGCGCGCCGAAGAGGATCAAATACAGCCTGTCCAACGCACCAGCCGACACGCCGCTCGAGCGCCTGGCCCAGATGCAGGGCGCGCGCTACTGGGTCGAACGGGCTTTTGAGGATGCCAAGGGCGAGTGCGGTCTCGCCGATTACCAGGCGGTGGGTTGGCGCGCCTGGCACCACCACGTCACCATGGTGATGCTGGCCATGCTGTTCATCGTCGAGCAGCGGGTGGCACATCAGCCCGGCCTGGCGTTACTAACGCCGCGCGACATCGTCGCGATGCTGAAGGAGACGCTACCGCGCAAGCCGCAGGGCAAGGAGGCACTGGTCGACCAGATCAATCAGCGTCACGCACGCCGACGCAGTGCCATCCAATCCCACTACCGCTCGCAACGCAGAACGGCACCGACGTAAAGGAAAACGTTGCTGATACGGTGATTTTCTCAAACTACAGCGACACTCGATAAGAACATACGGTGTACGATGGCCTATCATCTGGAAGGGCGGCTTCTGGATGCCGCTGCTTGGACTGTTCATGGGCATCGAAAACAACCATCATTCGG
>DASVVD010000338.1:0-4458 GCA_036386715.1 Pseudoduganella sp. | reverse complement strand
CGAGCGCGGCACCGTCGACATTGCTGTCGTGGATATTGCGGATGAAGCTGGCCACGTCGATCTCCGACGGGCAGATGCGCGTGCATGGCGCGTCGTAGCAGTACAGGCAGCGCGCCGCTTCGATCGCCGCCTGGCGGGCGTTGAGCGGCGGCGCGAGGTCGGTGAAGTGGGTGGCCAGTTCGCCGTTCGTGGCGCTGGGGTGGGGAATGTAGTTGAGTGCGTCGAGCATGGTCCTGGTTCCTGGCTGAATGGCTGAAAAACCTTGTTGCTGCTGCTTCCCTGCGTTGCGTGCTGCCCGTGTTGCGGGCGACGCCATCGCGGCGCGCGCACCAACGCTTACTTCATCTGTGGGAATGCAAATTCCGCGCCAGCGGTGGCCGTGTTGGGCCAGCGCTGCATCACGGCCTTGTGCCGCGTGTAGAAACGCACGCCTTCGGGGCCATACGCGTGGTGGTCGCCGAACAGGCTGCGCTTCCAGCCGCCGAAACTGTTGAACGCCATCGGCACCGGCAACGGCACGTTGACCCCCACCATGCCCACCTGGATCTGCCGCACGAATTCGCGCGCCACGCCGCCATCGCGCGTGAAGATGGCCACGCCGTTGCCGTATTCATTGCGGTTGATCAGTTCCACGGCGCTGCCCACGTCCGGCAGGCGCATCACGCACAGCACCGGGCCGAAGATTTCCTCCTTGTAGATCGTCATGTCCGGCGTGACATGGTCGAACAGCGTGCCGCCGACGAAGAAGCCGTTCGGCCGGTCCGCCACCTTGAAGTTGCGGCCGTCGACGACCAGCCTGGCGCCCTGCTCCACGCCTTCGCCGATCAGGCGCTCGATGCGCTGCTTGGCGGCGAGCGTGACCACGGGCCCCATTTCGGCATCGTGCGCCATGCCGTCGCGTACTTTCAGTGCGGCCGTGCGCCGTTCCAGTGCGCTCACCAGGGCATCGCCCGCGTTGCCGATCGCGACCACCACGGAGATCGCCATGCAGCGTTCGCCGGCCGAGCCGTAGGCGGCGCCCATCAGCGCATCGACCGCCATGTCCATGTCGGCATCGGGCATCACCACCATGTGGTTCTTGGCGCCACCCAGCGCCTGCACGCGCTTGCCGTTCGCGCTGCCTTTCGCGTAGATATATTCGGCGATCGGCGTGGAGCCGACGAAGCTCACGGCCTGCACGTGCGGGTGATCGAGCAGCGCGTCGACCACATCCTTGTCGCCCTGCACCACGTTGAATACGCCGTCCGGCAGGCCGGCTTTCTTCAGCAGCTCGGCATGCAGCAGCGCCGGCGAAGGGTCGCGCTCGGAAGGCTTGAGCACGAAGGTGTTGCCGCACGCGAGCGCCACCGGGAACATCCACATCGGCACCATCACCGGGAAGTTGAACGGCGTGATGCCGGTGACCACGCCCAGCGGCTGGCGCATCGACCAGGCATCGATGCCGCGCGCGATCTGGTCGGTGAATTCGCCCTTCAGCAGTTGCGGGATGCCGAGCGCGAATTCGACGACCTCGATGCCCCGTGCCACTTCGCCGCGCGCATCGGCCAGCGTCTTGCCATGTTCGCGCGTCAGCATGGCGGCGAAGTCCTCGGTGTGCTGCTGGCACAGCTGCAGGAACTTCGCCAGCACGCGGGCGCGGGCCAGCGGCGGCGTGTCGGCCCAGGCCGGGAATGCGGCGTGCGCGGCCTGCACGGCGGCGTCCACTTCGTCGGCAGTGCCGAGTGCCACGCGGGCAACGGGCTCGCCGAGCGCGGGGTTGTAGACGTCGGCGTAACGGCCGCTGCGGGTGTCCGCTTTCGCGCCGTTGATGTAATGGGTGATGGTGTCGATGTCGCTCATGGAAGTCCCGATCAGGTTGTTATAAGACTGGAAAACAGGGCGAAAAATCAGCCCAGCAGCGTGTCGGCCGGCACGTATTCGTAGCCCAGGTCGCGGGCCACGGCTTCATGTGTGACCTTGCCCTGGCAGACATTCAGGCCGTTCTTCAGGTGAGGATTGGCCTGCAGGGCCTTGCGCCACCCCTTGTCGGCCAGCGCCACCGCGTGGGCGATGGTGGCGTTGTTCAGTGCGAACGTGGAGGTGCGCGCCACGGCGCCCGGCATGTTCGCGACACAGTAGTGCACCACGCCGTCGATGACGAAGGTGGGGTGTTCGTGCGTGGTCGGGTGCGACGTTTCGAAGCAGCCGCCCTGGTCGATCGCCACGTCGACGACCACGGCGCCCGCCTTCATCTTCGCCACCATCTGGCGCGTGACGAGCTTGGGCGCCGCGGCGCCCGGCACCAGCACGCCGCCGATGACGAGATCGGCATCGAGCACCGCTTCCTCGATGGTGTGCGCGTTCGAATACATGGTCTGCACGCGGTTGCCGAACACCAGGTCGAGCTGGCGCAGGCGATCGACATTCTTGTCCAGCACCGTCACGCGCGCGCCCATGCCCACGGCGATCTGCAGCGCATTGGTGCCGACCACGCCCGCGCCGATAATCGCCACGTGGCCGGGCGCCACGCCGGGTACGCCGCCCAGCAGCAGGCCCATGCCGCCCTTTGATTTTTCCAGGTGCGCGGCACCGGCCTGCACCGCCATGCGCCCCGCCACTTCGCTCATCGGCGCCAGCAGCGGCAGGCCACCGTTCGGACCGGTGATGGTTTCATAGGCGATGCAGATGGCGTTCGATTCGACCAGTGCCTGCGTTTGCGCCGGGTCGGGAGCGAGGTGCAGGTAGGTATAGAGGATCTGGCCGGCGCGCAGCATCGCGCATTCCTGCGGCTGGGGTTCCTTGACCTTGACGATCATGTCGGCACGTTCGAAGATTTCCACCGCGGTGTCGACGATCGTGGCGCCGGAGGCCGCGTACATCGCGTCCGTCAGGCCGAT
Source organism: Pseudoduganella sp. (assembly GCA_036386715.1). Lineage (GTDB taxonomy): Bacteria > Pseudomonadota > Gammaproteobacteria > Burkholderiales > Burkholderiaceae_D > Rugamonas. Next base: position 1,582 of record DASVVD010000338.1, on the reverse strand, counting down.
GGCGGCGCCGGCATTGCGTTCGACGAGCACGGGATGACCGCGCAGCGTCAGTTCCTTCACGCTGGCCGGGGTGAGGCCGACGCGCGATTCCTGGATCTTGATTTCCCTGGGTACGCCGATGAGCATGGTATGTCTCCTGGCAGGCTTCTGGTGTGGTGGTAAAGCACTGGCGGCACCGTGGATCGTGTCCACGGCACCAGTGGCGGTGCCGGCATGCGGCCTTGGCTCAGTCGAGCCCAGTCGAGCCCAGTCGAGCTCAGTCGAGCTCTTTCAGGATCTTGCCGAGCTTGCCGAACAGCTCGTCGATATGCGCCTTCTCGAACACCAGCGGCGGCGACAGCGCGATGATGTCGCCGGTGACGCGGATCAGCACGCCGTCGGCGAAGGCTTTCTTGAATGCCGCATAGGCGCGGGCGCCGGGCTTGCCGGGAATCGGCGCGAGCTCGATGCCGGCGATCAGGCCGATGCAGCGCAGATCGATCACATTGGGCAGGCCTTTCAGCGAATACACCGCGTCGGCCCAGTAGTCCTGCAGGCCGGCGGCATGCTCGAGGATCTTCTGTTCCTGGAACACTTCGAGCGTGGCCAGCGCGGCGGCGCAGGCCAGCGGGTGGCCGGAGTACGTGTAGCCGTGGAACAGCTCGATGCCGGCCGGGGCCTCCATGAACGCATCGTGCACGAAGCTCTTCGTGAACACGGCGCCCATCGGCACGGTGCCGTTGGTGAGGCCCTTCGCGGTGGTCATCATGTCCGGCTCGACGTCGAAATAATCGGACGCGAACGGCGTCGTCATGCGGCCGAAGCCGGTAATCACTTCGTCGAAGATCAGCAGGATGCCGTGCTTGGTGCACAGCTCGCGCAGCCGCTTCAGGTAACCCTTCGGCGGGATCAGCACGCCGGTCGAGCCGGCCACCGGCTCGACGATCACGGCGGCGATGGTGGAAGCATCGTGCAGCGCGACGATGCGTTCCAGCTCATCGGCCAGGTGCGCGCCGTATTCCGGCTCGCCACGCGTAAAGGCGTTCTTTTCCAGGTTGTGCGTGTGCGGCAGGTGGTCGACACCGGGCAGCAGCGTGCCGTACTGCTTGCGGTTGCCGGCGATGCCACCCACCGAGATGCCGCCGAAGCCCACGCCGTGGTAGCCGCGTTCGCGGCCGATCAGGCGGGTGCGCGAGGCCTCGCCGCGCGCCTTGTGATAGGCCAGCGCCATCTTCAGCGCCGTGTCCACGGCCTCGGATCCCGAGTTCGTGTAGAACACGTGGCCGAAGCGGTGGTTGGTGTAGGCCATCAGCTTTTCGGCCAGTTCGAAGGCGGTCGGGTGGCCCATCTGGAAGGTCGGCGCGAAGTCCAGCGTGCCGACCATCTCGCGCACGGCCGCCACGATCTTCGGCTGCGTGTGGCCGCACGGCACGCACCACAGGCCGGCGGTACCGTCGAGCACCTGGTTGCCGTCGACGTCCGTGTAGTGCACGCCGGCGGCCGAGGCCAGCAGCCGCGGGCTGGCCTTGAAGTCGCGGTTATTGGTGAAAGGCATCCAGAAGGCTGCCATCGATTCGGGTAAGTGCGCTGAACGGTTCATGCG
>DASVVD010000337.1:0-3869 GCA_036386715.1 Pseudoduganella sp. | reverse complement strand
GCCCATGGCCGTGCCCGCTGCGTCCGCCGTGTGCGCCGTTTCCGCATCGTCCGCATCGTCATACCCCCGAGCCCGAAACAACATGAACGCCGTACCTCCACATAGTCATCTTCTTGCGCAGCGCAATGCATTCCTCGGCAGCGAATTCAAACGCAGCTATGGCTGGCTGACCGCCAGCATGCACCGCCTTGTCGGCTCCCGCAACGACGCCGAAGACCTGGCCGCCTCCACTTTCACCGAACTGGCGACGCAGGCCGACCTGAGCCATGTGCGCCAGCCGCGCGCGCTGCTGACCACGATCGCGCGGCGCCTGACATTCGAGTTCTGGCGGCGTCGCGATCTCGAGCGCGCCTACCTGGCCGAACTGGCCTCCCGGCCGGAGGGGTACGGCGCATCCGCCGAGGACATCTGCCTGACGGTCGAGGAAATCGTCCGCATCGACGCGGCGCTGGCACGGCTGTCGGCGAAGGCCCGCGAAGCATTCATCCTCAGCCAGTTCGAGGAACTCGGCTATGCGGAGATCGCCGGCCGTCTCGGTGTTTCCGTCAGCATGGTGCGCAAGTACGTGGCGCAGGCGCTGGCTGCCTGCTGGCCCGCCGCGTGACGGCGGCGCTACGCAGCCGCGCGGAACGCACGGCGATCGACTGGGAAGTGCGGCTGCGCGATCCCGGCGCGGATGATGGCGAACTGCGGGCGTTCCGCGCCTGGCACGACGGCGTTCCGGAACATGCGGCGGCGTGGGCGTCGCTGCAGGGGCGGCTGGCGCAGATGGGCGGGCGTGGCAGCCACGCCGCCGGCGAAGGCCTGGCAGTCGCGCGGGCATTACGCCAGCCGGTCGAGGAACGCCGACGCGCGCTGCGGGCCGGATTCGGCGTGGCGATGCTGGCGCTGTCCGGTACCGGCGGCTGGCGGCTGGCACACGAGCTGGGTTATGACGCCACCTGGCGCAGCGCCGTTGGCGAACGCGGCGAGGCCACGCTGGCGGACGGCTCGGCGCTGCGCTTCGATGCCGCGACACGCATCGATCTTGCCAGCCGCGCAGGCCTGCCGCGCCTGCACGTGCGGCAGGGCCAGCTCCTCGTGCGTGCGCGTGGCGCGATGACGGTCTCCCTGGCTGGCGCCGAAGCGGACTGCAATGGCGCCGAACTGTGCGCCGGCCTGGTCGGGCGGCGCGGCATCGTGGCCGTGCGCGACGGCACGGCGCTGTTGCGCATGGCGGGCCGGGCAGCCGTCGCGCTCCAACCCGGCGAAGTGTTCACCTTCGATGGCGCCGGCGCTGCCGCTTCGCCGCTGTCGTTCAACGCCGCCGCCGGCTGGACGCGCGGCATCCTGGTGGCCGACCGGCTGCCGCTGCCGGACCTTGCAGAGGCATTCGGCCGCTACCACCGGCACCTCCTGCGGGTGACCGGCACGGCCAGGTCGCGCACCATCAGCGGCGTGTTCAGGCTCGCCGATCTGGAAGGCGCGCTGCGCCAGGTGGCCGGCGCGCTGCCGGTGCGGGTGGCGCGGTACGGGATGCTGACCATTGTCGAGTAGCGTTTCGTCGCCCAGGGAGCGCCTGACAAATAGGTTGTTTGTCCGAAGCGCGGCAGCACCGTGCACTGAAAGTTTCGATGGTCGGGTCGCCTTGGCTGGCTGCAACGTACTGGAACTGGCCTGCGGCACGGGGTACTGGAGCCACATCGTGACAGAACTGGACAGGTGTATCCTACGTCGATGAAGCATGAGGTTTTCCAACGGGCGTGATCTTGCAGCAGGCTGCCGACGACGGCAGCATGGCGCAACGGATGAGGCCTGCCGGGGTTTGCCGTATGTGCGGCGCGATGAAACGGGAGGATGCTTGGACTGGCTGACTTTCCTTGTCGAGATGACCAAGGCACTGGCATGGCCACTCGTGACGCTGGCCGTTGCGATCCATTTCCGGGGTGAGTTGAGAAGCCTGCTGCACCGCGTCCGCAAGGGGAAGGTCGGCCTCGCAGAGTTCGAATTCGAGCAGACGGTAGCAACCCTGCGCGAGCGGATCGGCCCATCTGATGCAGCGCACGCGCCGGAAACGCAGGCGGCCACGATCCGGCAGGTAGAGAAGGATCCGCGCTCGGTCATCCTGGGGGCATGGCTCGAGGTGCAGGTGCTGGTAGACCGCATCGTCGCAAAGCACGCCACGAAGGAAGACCGCCAACATCCAGGCTCGATATCGCTGCCTGTGCTACATCGGCTGCTGCAAAACAAGCCCGAATACATTGACATGTACAACGACCTGAAGGCGCTGCGCAACCAGGCGGTCAATGAAGCGAATTTTTCGCCGCGCCCGGCGTCGGTGGTCGAGTTTGCGGAGCTGGCGGGCGAGTTGCAGGCTGTGCTACGCCGTTATGCGGAGTAAGGCATTGCGTAGTCCGATCTGACACAACGGCAATGCAGGGCCATGTATTCGGACGGTGCTGATTTAAGCTTATGACGAAGCGCCGATCGGGTAGCATGAGCAGGGTAGGAAAGTATTGAACTATAAAACACCGCTCATATGGCAACATATGCCGCTCCCTCGACAAAGGTTTTTAGTCATGCAACCTATTTGGCAGCGATTATTGCAACGACCGGAGCAGTGATTGGCTGGTTTATCAACCACTGGTTGACAACTGGACGGGAAGAGAAGCACCGCAGGGCGGAAGCACAACTCAAGTTCGTCGAGCGGCAAATAGAACAGTTGTACGGCCCGCTCGCAGCAACCCTGTATGAGGGGCGGCGGACGTTCATCGACCTGCTCGACAGTCTCGGCCGAGATTTTGTTTTCTCTCCAGATCGCGAACTTTCAGAAGGCGAACTTCGTACCTGGTTGTTTTGGGCGGAAACCGAGTTCCTCCCAAGAAATGAATACATCAAAATTCTGATCAAGACCAAAGCCCATCTGATCTACGGTGGAGAGTTCCCCGAAAGCTATGTGGATTTCCTTGATCACTGCAATTCTTGGGCTGTCAGACACCGCCGCTGGAAAGAGCAGCAGGTCGAATATAGCTGGCGCTCAAACGTTGAATGGCCCGATAATTTCGAAACCGAGGCAATTGAAACATTCAAGGCGCTGAAGCGCTCGCACGCAGACCTGATTGGCGCATTGGTCTCGGACCCGGCATTTCAAAGGCCCGTCGTGGACCATACTGGCGTTTCCCCATCTTAACGGCCGCCCCTGGCGGGAAATGGTAAAGATCTTCGCGCGCCATGGGAACGTGAATCGTTCACCTGGGGGCAGGAGTTGCCGGTCGCGACAGCCCTGATGTTTTCTCTTTGCCGGCCTGTGCTAACGAATGGCTGTGTCGGCCTCAGGCGCGCAGGTCCAATCCGCCTGCGTATTCCACTCGTGAAAACGATCCCGACTGTCAACGGGGCCAAGCCACACGCGCAAAGCTCCGGGCAAATTGCATGCCGACCGGTTTATGCTTCCAGAGCATATTGGCCTGGTCGCGACGGTCAAGGATCCGAACATGAAGTATCTCAGCAGGAGACCGTCCAGCATTGCGCCGTGAAAGTCCATTTACTGCACGCCAATAGCCAAAAATATTGGCGCTGTCACCGAAAGTTGTTGAAACGGCCTGAACTTTCCAAGGTGTTCGTTGTCTGAGCAGTAGTGGCAACGATACAGTGGAGGAAGTCATGGACAAGGACGTCTTCACAGCCGCTTCAAGGGCTGGCTGGCCCGGTTTCTCGGCGTCGCCAGCCACTACCTGCCGAATTACCTCGGCTGGCGTCATGCGCTGGAGGGCAATCGGATCGCTGCACCGCTGGACTTGCTGAGAGTTGCCCTTGGCGCGAGGTGCTGCTGAAAGGCTGGCCCGGGCCTGCGATACGGGAGCGCTTCCAACAACCTCCGGTGACAGCGC
>DASVVD010000336.1:0-6316 GCA_036386715.1 Pseudoduganella sp. | reverse complement strand
CTGGTGGTGCTGGTGATCTTCCTGTTCCTGCGCCGCGCGGTGGCCACGCTGATCCCGGCCATCACCATGCCGATCTCGCTGCTGGGAGCGCTATCCCTGCTGTACGCGCTGGGCTACAGCCTGGACAACATCTCGCTGCTGGGCATCACGCTGGCGGTGGGCCTCGTCGTCGACGATGCCATCGTGGTGCTGGAAAATATCGTGCGCCACATCGAGCTCGGCAAGAAGCCGCTGCAGGCGGCGCTGGTCGGCTCGCGCGAGATGGGCTTCACCATCGTCTCGATCTCGGTCTCGCTGGTGGCGGTGTTCATCCCGATCTTCTTCATGCCCGGCGTGATGGGCCTGATGTTCCGCGAATTCGCCGTCATCGTGGCGCTGGCCGTGCTGGTCTCTGCGCTGATCTCGCTCACGCTGGTGCCGATGATGGCCGCGCGCTTCCTGCCGGCCGACTCGCATGAAACATCGGGCGACGACACGTTCCTGGGCCGCCACTTCGAACGCGGCTTCCACGCCGTGCTGGGGTTCTACGGCCGCACGCTGGACCTGGCGCTGCGCCACCGCTTCGTGGTGCTCGGTGTTGCCGCCGCCACGTTCGCGCTGACGGTGGTGATGTTTTCCTCGATGCCGAAGGGCTTCTTCCCGGAAGAGGACATCGGCCAGTTCCGCGTCAACACCGAAGCCTCCGAGGATATTTCCACCACCGCCATGCTGGCGCTGCAGGACCGCGTGGCGGCCATCATCAAGGCCGATCCCGCCGTCAAGAGCGTGATCTCGTTTACCGGCGGCGGCAACTCGGGGCGCATGTTCGTGGTGCTGGTGCCGCGCGGCGACCGCCAGGGCATGCCGCACGTGCTGGAAGGACTGCGCAAGAAGATGCGCGACGTGGCCGGCATTTCCGTCTACATGTCGCCGGTGCAGAACCTGCAGCTGGGCGGGCGCCAGAGCAAGAGCCGCTACCAGTACACGCTGCAGTCGGTCAGCCCGGATGCGCTGAACGAGTGGGCCGACCGTTACCTGGAGCGCCTGCGCGCCGATCCGGATTTCCGCGACGTGACCAGCGATTCGCAGAACAAGGGCCTGCAGGCCACGCTGAACATCGACCGCGACAAGGCCAGCACGCTGGGCGTATCGATCGGCGACCTGCGCACCGCGCTGTACCTGGCGTTCGGCGAGCGGCAGGTGTCGACGATCTATTCGTCCGCCGCCAGCTACTACGTGATCCTGGAAGCGGCCGACGAGGACCGCCGCTACGAGGATGCCCTGACCAAGGTCTCGGTGCGCAACGCGGCGGGCAACCTGATCCGGCTGTCGAGCTTTGCCACCGTGGAGCGCACGGTCGGGCCCACGGCCGTCAACCACCAGGGCCAGCTGCAGGCGGTCACCGTGGCGTTCAACCTGGCGCCCGGCGTGCCGCTGGGCAGCGCCACCGCCAAGATCGACGCGATGGGCCAGGAATTCGGCCTGCCGCCGTCGATCATCACCAACTATGGCGGCGACGCGGCGGTGTTCCAGAAATCGCAGGGCAGCCAGGTGATCCTGATCGTGGCCGCGCTGGGCGTCATCTACGTGCTGCTGGGCGTGCTGTACGAAAGCTTCATCCATCCGCTGACGATCCTGGCCGGCCTGCCGTCCGCCGCGGTGGGCGCGCTGTGCACGCTATGGCTGTTCGACATGGACCTGACGATGATCGCGATCATCGGCATCCTCATGCTGATCGGCATCGTCAAGAAGAACGCCATCATGATGATCGACTTCGCCCTGCACGCGCAGCGCGAGCAGGGCATGGCGCCGGCCGCGGCGATCCGCGAGGCGTGCATCCTGCGCTTCCGGCCGATCATGATGACCACCCTGGCGGCCTTCATGGGCGCGCTGCCGATCGCCCTGGGCCTGGGTGCCGGCGCCGAACTGCGCCAGCCGCTGGGCCTGGCCGTGTGCGGCGGCCTGATCTTCTCGCAGGCCATCACGCTGTACGTCACGCCGGTGATCTACCTGTTCCTCGACAGGTACAGCGGCAGCGGCCCGATGGCCGATGCCGAGCTGGCCGACCTGCCGCCGGAACCGCAGAAGAGAGAGCTGAAAGCGGTGAACCTGTCCTGATCCACGCCGAAGTTTCCTCAAAACCAGGGACGGACCCTGTTTTTGAGGAAACTGCTTGCATCGGCCGGTTCCATTAAAAATGGCTGAAGGCCAGGCATCGCCGGCACGAACTCGTGCACATCCATCAGATACATACGGTAACATCCGTTAACGACAAGCTCGCGTAAGCTTGCCCGACCAAAGCCCGGCTCCGCCGGTTCGCGCATAGAAAACGGTTAATCTTGCTCCAGTCCAGCCATACCCACGGTCCCGACGAATTCTGCCCCACCTGCGGCCAGGTCATTCCGGCGTACGGCCCCCAGAGTTTCCGGTATGGCGACAACAAGCCGAACCGCACCGGCCTGGCCATCGCGGTCGGCCTGCACGTCCTGCTCATCGCGCTGCTCCTGATGAACCCGCAAACCATCATCAAGCTCAATCCGCCATCGAAAGCCGGCGAAATGGTGTGGATCGCGCCGGTATCGCCAACGCCCAAGCCGCCCAAGCCGACGCCGCAGAAGACCACGCCGCAAAAGCCGACGCCGCAGAAACAGCCGAAGGTTGCCCAGGTCAAGCCGCGGCAGACGCCGCCGCCCATCAAGCGCACCAACAACGACGCGATCACCGATCCGCGCCGGCAGGACACGCCGCCACCGCCCGTGAAGGCCGACATGACGCCGCCGCCGCCGGACGTGACCGACATGTCCCAGATGGTGGAAGCGGCGCGCCGCCGCCGCGGCGCCGTCGAATCGCAGCCTTCGGAAAGCGCCGAGAGCGAGGATGCCAAGGCCAAGGCACGCGCCATGGCCAACATCATGGGCGCCCAGGGCCGCAACGCGGCCGGCGAGCGGGAAGATTCGGGCGGCATCTTCGATGTGAAGAACCAGACGTTCAACAGCGCCGACCTGAAATTCCGCGGCTGGAACACCAACTTCAAGCGCCGCTGGCTGTCGCAGGTCAGGGTGGAGCTGGGCAGCGAGATCGACATCGAGAACGCCGTCGTCAGCAAGATGATCGAGCTGATCCGCAAGGAAAAGACCGGCGACTTCGAATGGGAATCGCACCGCCTGGGCCGGGTCGTCAAGATGAGTGCCCGCAAGGAAGACGAAGCCGAGCTGCGCGCCTTCCTGCTCAAGGAAATGTACCCCCGCTACATCCGCCCGGCCGGCCGTTGATGGCCTGCCAGGGGCGCTAGGCGCGCTGCGGCGAGCGTTGCAGCGCTTCGCCGGCCCAGTACAGCAGCGCCGCGGCCGGCATCGCCATGCCGGCCAGCAGCGCGGCATGCCAGCCATGCCGGGCATAGACCCAGCCGCCGAGCGCGGAACCCGCGGCGCCGCCGGCAAAGAACACGGCGAAGTACAGGCCGTTCAGGCGGCTGCGCACTGCCGCGCCCAGCGTGAAGATGGCGCGCTGGCCCAGCACCAGGTTGGCCGCCACGCCCATGTCCAGCACGATCGAGGCGATCACCAGGATCGCCAGCGCCACGTCGCGCGAGCCCGGCACGAGCAGGGGCAGTGCAAAGCCGGCGATGCCCAGGCCCAGCGCCGCGGCGGTGGCCGGCAGGCTGTGGCCGGCGTCGGCCAGCTTGCCGGCCACCGGCGAGGCGACGGCGCCGGCCATGCCCACCAGCGCGAAGATCGCGATCCCGGTCTGCGACAGCCCGAACATGGGGCCGGCCAGCACCATTGGCACCACGGTCCAGAACAGGCTGAACGAACCGAACAGGCCGGCATGGTAGGCGGCGCGGCGGCGCAGCACCGGGGTGGTCCGGAACAGCGTCCACAGCGAACCGATCAGTTCTGGATACGAGGTGCTTGCCTCCGGCACCCGCTGCGGCAGTTTGATGCGCAGCACGATGGCCAGCAGCGCAATCAGCACCGCCGCGCCGCCGAAGACCACGTGCCAGTTGGTGTGGTCGGCGATCAGGCTGGCCGCCGGCCGCGCCAGCATGATGCCCAGCAGCAGTCCGCTAACCACCTTGCCCACCGTGTGGCCGCGCTTCGATTCGTGCGACAGGTGGGCCGCGAACGGCACCAGGACCTGCGCCGCCACCGAACCGAGCCCGATCGCCAGCGCCGCGGCCAGGAAGACCGGGGCGCTGGTGGCGAATGCGGCAACGGCCAGGGCCACCGCGGTGGCGGCCAGCGCCGTCACGACCAGCCGGCGGTTTTCCAGGAGGTCGCCGAGCGGCACGATGAACAGCAGGCCCAGCGTGTAGCCGACCTGCGTCAGCGTGACGATCAGCCCGGCGGAATCGAGCGACAGTCCGGTGGCGGCCGCGATCGGCCCCACCAGCGTTTGCGCGTAATACAAGTTGGCGACGATCAGCCCGGCTGCCGCCGCCAGCAGCAACACCATCGAGGGGGCAATGTGTTCTTTCGGTTCTTGATGCGATGTCATGGTTTTCCCCATGTGAGTGGAATGGCACCAGTCTACGCAGCGCCCATGGGCTTAAAAACCGCCATCGGGCGCGCCGCGGTCCGGCAAGATTGGATGGGAAAGTGTACGCACCGAAAGAGAGAAGATAATCCACCAATAATCGCCCTATACTTTTCACATTATGTGAACAATGAGGCGATCTTGGACAAACTCCGTGCCATGCACGTCTTCGTGCGCATCGTCGAAGCCAACAGTTTTACCAAGGCGGCGGAGACGCTGGGCCTGCCGCGCGCGGCGTTGACGGCCACCATCAAGAACCTCGAGGCTTACCTCGGCACGACGCTGCTGCAGCGAACCACGCGCCGGCTGGCGCTGACGCCCGACGGCGCCGACTACCACGCGCACTGCGTGCAGATCCTCGATGCGGTGGACATCGCCGAGCAGGCTTTCCACGGCGCGGCGGCGGCCCGGCCGCGCGGCACATTGCGTGTCGACCTGCCGGACGCGGTCGGCCGCCATGTGGTCCTGCCGCATCTGGCGGACTTTGCCGGCGCCTGGCCCGAACTGGCGCTGACGCTGAGCTTTTCCGACCGCCTGGTCGACCTGACGCAGGAGGGCATCGACTGCGCGCTGCGCGTGGGCGACCTGCAGGATTCGGCGCTGGTGGGCCGCCAGGTCGGCAGCATGGCTTTCGTCACGTGCGCGTCGCCCGCCTATCTCGAGCGGCATGGCACGCCGCGCACGGTCGAGGCGCTGCAGCAGCACCAGGGCATCGTGCATTTTTCCGGCCGAACCGGCCGGCCGTTCGACTGGGATTTCGTCATCGAAGGCGAGGTGGTCAAGGCGCAGGTGCCCGGGCGCATTGCCGTCAACAATGCCGACGCCAACGTGGCCTGCGCGCTGCAGGGACTCGGTATCACGCAGGCCGCGCGCTACCAGGTGCGCGGCTGCCTGGAACGGGGCGAGCTGGTCGAACTGTTGCCTGGCACGCCACCGGTGCCGATGCCGGTATCGCTGCTGTATCCGCGCGGGCGCATGGCGGCGCCGAAACTGCGCGTGTTCGCCGGGTGGATCACGGCGCTGCTGGAGCGCGAGCCGGACTTGCGCCTGCCGGCCGCCGCCTGAGCGCCATTCGCGCGTTGCATCGGCTGGTTTCCTGATAAGTTTCCACGCACTGTCAGGAAAGGAGAACCCATGTCCGTATCGCTCAAGCCGCTCGACCGGCAAGTCATCGTCATCACCGGCGCTTCCAGCGGCATCGGCCTGGCCACCGCGAGGGATGCGGCGCAGCGCGGCGCCAGCCTGGTACTGGTGTCACGCAGCGGCGACGTGCTCGAGGCCGTTGCCGGCACGATCGCGGCCGAGGGCGCGCAAGTGCTGTCCGTGGCGGCGGACATGGCCGACCGGAAGCAGGTCGAGCATGTGGCGGCAGAAGCCCTGGCCCGCTTCGGCCGCATCGATACGTGGGTGAACAATGCCGGCTGCACGATCTACGGCCGGCTCGACGAGGTCTCCGAGGCCGACAGCCGCCGGCTGTTCGAGACCAACTTCTGGGGCATGGTCTACGGCTCGCTGGAGGCGGTGGAGCACTTCCGCAAGCGACCGGGCGGCGGCAAGCTGATCAACGTCGGCAGCGTGCTCTCGGACTTCTCCATCCCCGAGCAGGGGATCTACGTGGCCTCCAAGCACGCGGTGAAGGGCTTCACCAACTCCTTGCGCATGGAGATGATCCGGGAAGGCGCGCCGGTCTCCGTCAGCCTGATCAAGCCGTCCGGCATCGCCTCGCCCTACAAGGACCACGCGCCCAACTACATGGACGACCCGGCGCGCATCCCCGCGCCTCTGTACGCGCCTGAGGTGG
>DASVVD010000335.1:0-2225 GCA_036386715.1 Pseudoduganella sp. | reverse complement strand
TGATGAAGCGTGCCGGCACCAGCGGCAGCCCCTCGGGTTGTTCGGCATCGATGAACAGCTCCGTCAGCGCTTCGGTGCGGCCATCGATGACGTAGCTGGCCACGCCGAAGTGGCGCTTCGTGTTGTCGAGGCCGGTCCAGGCCAGCGCCACCGTGCCGGTGCTGTTCTTGCCCAGCCGCGCCGGTGCGGTGACCTTCACGTTGCCGGCGTCCTGGCCTGGCGCGATGATCCAGCTGGACAGGGCGAACGTGGCGCTGTCGTCGTTTTGCGGGGCTTCACTCGACACGCAGACCGTATATTCGCCCGGTTCCGGCTCCGTGGTGGACGCGCTGCCGCCCGTATTCCACGTCGCCAGGCCCACCAGTTGCTGGTGCGGATCGATGATCAGCAGGTTCAGCTGGTCGATGAAGCCGCCGCCTTGCGGGCCCGACGAATCCGACATGAACACGCCGAACCGCACGCCCAGCGTTCCCTGGGGAATCGTGAACTTCTTCAGGGCCACCCGTTCGCTGCCGCCCGCAAGGCATTCGGCCAGGCCGTAGTCTTCGCCGGCGATCCCATGGACGGACAGGATGTCACGCTGCGGTTCCGCCAGGCCGCTGACCGCGACCTGCATGCGCGCCGCGGACCCGGAAGTAACGGGGAACAGCTTCTTGCCGCGCGAGATCCACGCCGAGAGGTATTCCGGCGCGTCGAACGCGAGCGTGCGGGCCTGCAGCGGGCTGCGTACCCGGTGCGTGCCGTCGCTCCACTCCAGCGCACCGTATTGCCACTCGCGGTTGACGGCGGTGGTGCGCTTGAGCGTCACGGAGAAAGTGGCTTTCTCGCCCGGCGCCAGTGCCAGCGTCGCCGGTGCCACGGTAACGTCGAAGCCAGGCAGCTCAGCAGTGGCCGTGTAGGTGGCTGCCGTCTGGCCCACGTTGGTGACGGTGCGCGTCAGCACTTCCGTGTCGGCGATGGACGGCATCGTCAGCGCGGGCTGGTTCAGCTCGGTGTCGGCGATCGGCCCGATCGCCTTGCAGTCGGCGGCGGAAATGGCCAGCGACTCCACGCCGCACAGGAAGCGCTGCCAGTCCAGCGTGGCGGTGTCGTACACCAGGCCCGGATCGGCGGCCAGCAGGGGCTGCACGAGGCCGGCGCCCTGGCCCCACGGCAGCTTGCCGTTCAGGGTGTCGAAATTGCCGTCGTCCTGGGTCTGCTTCGCGGTCGTCATCAGGGCCGACTTGATCGCCGCCGGCGACCAGTCCGGGTGCTGCTGGCGCAGCAGCGCCGCCAGGCCGGCCACATGCGGGCTGGCCATCGAGGTGCCCGTGTGGAAGCGCCAGCGCGTATCGTCCTGCGTGGCGCCATTGGCGGCAATGCGGTCGTGCGTGCCCTGCTTGCCGCCGGGTGTGGTACCGGCCAGGATTTCCAGGCCGGGCGCCGCCAGGTCGGGCTTCATCACGCCCGGTGCGACGATGTTCGGCCCGCGCGACGAGAAATACGTGACCGTGGGCGACGGCGACGTGCTCTCGTGCAGGCCGAATTGCGACATCGACAGCGTGGCTTCCGGGTGCTCCAGCAGGTAGTTGGCCAGCATGCCGGCATCGGTCGGCAGCAGGTCGACGGTGGGCAGCGCGAACTGCACGTAGCTGGGCGCCTGGTCGTACTCGAGCAGGACCATCGCCGCGGCGCCGTAGCCTTTCGCGGCCACGCTCTTGGCCTTCGGTGCCGTGAGGCCGCCTTCGCACACCAGCGCCTTGCCCGCCACCAGGGCCGGATCGATGGCGGCCGCCGCGCTGGCGCCCTGTTGCCGCGCTTCTACCGGGCTGGCGCAGGTGGCGCGGGCGGCCATGTCCACCTCGGCCAGCTGTTCGAACGGCACCTTGCCGGCGTAGCGCGCCAGCACGAACGGCGTGGCCGGCAGCGGCGCCTTGTTCAGCGACCCGCCGACGAAGCGCGCGCCGCCCGTGACCTGCAGCTCGGCGCCGGTGATCTTGTCGTGGTTGGTCGCTCCCACGGTGGCGATCCATGGTACCAGGTGCGCCGCCGGATAGTACGGCGCGGAATTGCCCGACGAGGCGGCGACGAACACGCCCGCATTGGTCGCGCCCAGGAAGGCCTGGTCGACCGGGTCGTCCACCGAAAAGTAGCCGCCGATGGAGAAATTGAGCACGTCCACGCCATCGGCCACCGCCTGCTCGACGGCGGCCACCGAGTCGCCCGGCATGCACTGGTTTTCCATC
>DASVVD010000334.1:0-17477 GCA_036386715.1 Pseudoduganella sp. | reverse complement strand
GCCCTGGTCGGCCGGCGCGGCCGGGATGGAGACGACGGTGTCGACGCGGTTGTCGTCATCGGAGCCGCCGCAGCCGGCCAGCGCGAGCACGGCGCCGATGGCGATGACAAGGGGGAGACGGCGCAGCGAACCAGCGTAATGCATGGGGTGATCCTTCAATTGATTGTTGAGGCGGAAAAATTGAAGGATGATAAAGAGCGTCGATGACGGCATGATGACGTGGAGTGCGAACAACGGCGGCATTCCCGTTGAAATTTGCCGGTGTTACGCCGGACCTGAGCCGTAGTATCATTCAAGGTTGCCGAGCGTTCGCACAGGCGGGCCGCGCGCTGCCACTACATAGGATTCACCATGACACTCGCACAACGTAACTCGGGCATTCCTGCCGTGGGAGCCATTCCCTGGGGGGCGCACTTCTGCCAGTTTTACCAGGACGAGGCGGACCTCGCTGAAACGCTGATTCCCTTCTTCAGGACAGGACTGGAAGCCAATGAAGCCTGCCTGTGGATCACATCGGGGTCGTTCGACCCGGGCCGTGCTTTTTCGCTGTTGCGCGAGGTGGTTCCCGATCTGGAGCACCGCGTCGCGGCGGGGCAGATGGAGATCGTCCCGATCGACAGCTGGTATGTTGCCGGGAATGTCTTCGATTCGAATGCCGTGCTGGCAGGATGGATCGATCGCGAGCGCCTGGCACGCGAACGCGGCTTCGAAGGCCTGCGCCTGAGCGGCGACACCATCTGGGTGCAGCGATCAGGATGGAACGACTTCATGGATTATGAGCGCAAGGTCAATGGCGCATTTCGCAGCCTGCGCCTGGTTGCCCTGTGCACCTATTGCTCCGATACCTGCTCGGCCTCGGATGTGATCGACGTCTGCAGTCACCACGAGTTCGCGCTGGCGCGTCGCCAGGGCGCATGGCAGCTCCTGGAAAGCTCGTCGTTGAAGATGGCCAAGGATGAACTGGTCCGGTTGAACGCCGAACTGGAAGAGCGCGTGGATGAACGCACCGCCGACCTGAACGCGGCGCTGCGCGCGCGCGATGAATTCCTTGCCATGCTTGGCCATGAACTGCGCAATCCGCTGGCGCCCATCCGGACGGCTTCGGAATTCATCCAGAAGGCCATGCCCGCGGGATCGCCGGTCGCCCGGAGCTCGGCGATCCTGAACCGGCAGGTCGCGCATCTTTCGCGCCTGGTCGATGACCTGCTGGATGTGGCACGAATCACGCAGGGCCATGTACAGATCGAACCGCGTGACATCGCATTGTCGAGCGTTCTCGAGATTGCCGTCGAGCAGGCTCGGCCGTTCTTTGCGCAGCGAGGACAGCGTTTCCTGACCGATCTGCCGGACACGGGCGTCATCGTGCACGCCGACCCGACACGGCTGGCCCAGGTGTTTGGAAACCTGCTCCACAATGCTGCCAAATACACGCCCGACGGCGGAACGGTCAGCCTGGGCACTGCGATAGAGGAAGGGCGCGCGATCGTGCGCGTGCGCGATACCGGTTCGGGCATCCCGGCCGACAAGCTCGACGCCATCTTCGAACTGTTCTCCCAGCTGCCCCGGTCCCTTGCACGGTCCGATGGCGGGCTGGGCATTGGCTTGACCCTCGCCAGGCGCATCGTCGAAGCCCATGGCGGGACGATCGAAGCCCGCAGCGAAGGCGTGGACAAGGGGAGCGAGTTCATCGTCCGCCTGAACTTGCTGGCCAGGCCTGGCTGAGGGCCTGGCCGGAATATCGCAAACCCTGGTAAGTCAGTGCACGCGGCAAGGTCCGGCGCGTAGCGCCAGCAACAGGCATCGGCGGCGGACCATATTCCGCCGCACATTGGCGCTCACCACAGCTTGGTGCCGCTGTGCTCCAGCTCCGTCAGGTACAGCCGCACATCGAACTCGTACTGGTGGTAGTGCGGCTCCATGTACGAGCACAGTTTGTAGAAGGCCTTGTCGTGCTGCTTTTCCTTCACGTGCGCCAGCTCGTGCACGGCGATCATGCGCAGGAATTCGATGGGGCACTCGCGGAACATGGTGGCCACGCGGATCTCGTGCTTGGCCTTCAGCTTGCCGCCCTGGATGCGGGAAATCGAGGTGTGCAGCCCGAGCGCGTGGTTGATCACGTGGATCTTGCTGTCGAACAGCACCTTGTCGATCGGCGCGGCGTTGCGCAGGAATTCGTCGCGCAAATCCTGCACGTAATCGTACAGCGCCCGGTCGTTGCGCACGTCGTGGGCTTTCGGATAACGTTTCTTCAGGACTTCGCCGAGGCGGTTCTGGTTCAGCAGGGCTTGCACCTGGTGGCGCGTGTCGTCGGAGTACGCGCCGAGGTATTTCAACGGTGTTGTCATGGCGGCGAGACTGTACCACAGCCTTGCAACTGGGTATCATGGCGCCATGCGCACCCATGTCAATTCCGTGGGACTGCTGATCCGCGCCGATCCCGCACTCCTGTTCGCCTACCCGTCCCATATTCCCCGCGACTGCATCGACGCATTGCCGCAGCAGCCGGGCATCTATATTTTCCGCGACGAAGCCGCCGTGCCGATCTATATCGGCAAGAGCGTCAACCTGCGGCATCGCGTGATGTCGCACCTGCGCACGCCCGAGGAAGCGCAGATGCTGGCGCGCACGCGCCACATCGACTTCGAGCGCACCGGCGGCGAGATGGGGGCACTGTTGCGCGAGGCGATGCTGATCCGCGAGCACCAGCCCGTATTCAACGTCAAGCTGCGCCGGCAGCACGAGATCTGCTCGATCGCGCTGCGCGAACACCGCCCGGAAATCGTGTTTGCCAAGGAGGTCGACTTCGGCTGCACCGACGGCCTGTTCGGCCTGTTCGGCACGAAGAAGGCCGCGCAGGAGACGCTGAAGAACCTGGTGCAGGCCGCCAACCTGTGTTCCGTCATGACGGGCCTGGAGAAGGGCAGCCCGGGCCGGCCGTGCTTTGCGCGCCAGATCGCACGCTGCCACGGCGCCTGCACGGGCGAGGAGAGTGCAGGCGACCATGCGGCGCGGCTGCAGGCGGCGATCAGGCACCTGCTGGTCAGCCGCTGGCCGTACGGCGGGCCGATCGCCATCGTCGAGGAGTCGGATGGCCTGCGGCAGAAGCAGCTGGTCGACAACTGGTGCTACCTCGGCACCGGCAAGCTCAAGAAGAAACGGCCGGCGGCCCGTTTCGATCTGGCGGTCTACCAGATCCTGGCGCGGCGGCTGCTGGCAGGGGAGCTGGCGGTCGAGGAACTGTGACGGCGGGATGATGTGGCCTGGAATGATCAGGCCGGATCGCAATATGGTCATCGCCATATAGTTAGCGTCATATAGTGATCGCTATATATTGTTGTATATTGCGCTTTTCGCTCATTCGACGAGGGTTCATGCGCAGTAGCATTCCGTTCATGGCATTTTCGACAGCCGGCCATGCCATGCTGGCCCGGCCTGGCGCCGGCAAGCGCTGATGGACGGCGCATGGATCGCCCTCGGCCTGTCGCTGAAGGTGGCGCTTTGGGCCACCGCAATCGACCTGGTGCTCGGCATCGCGCTCGGCTGGGTGCTGGCGCGCAAGCGCTTTCCCGGCCGCGAGCTGCTCGATGCGCTGTTGACGCTGCCGATGGTGATGCCGCCCACGGTGCTCGGCTATTACCTGCTGGTGATCATCGGCCGCAACGGCCCGCTGGGCGGCTGGCTGCAGCACACGTTCGGCATCAACCTGATCTTTACCTGGCAGGCGGCCGTGATCGCCGCGGCCGTGGTGGCTTTTCCGCTGGTGCTGAAAGGGGCGCGTTCCGCGTTCGAGACGGTGGATCCGCAGCTGGAACAGGCCGCGCGCGTGCTCGGCGTGTCCGGTCCCGGCGTGTTCCTGCGCGTGACGCTGCCGCTGGCGTGGCGCGGCGTGCTGGCCGGCACCCTGCTGGCGTTCGCCCGCTCGATGGGCGAGTTCGGCGCCACGCTGATGGTGGCGGGCAGCATTCCCGGCAAGACGCAGACGCTGTCGATCGCCGTCTACGAAGCCGTGCAGGCAGGGCAGGACGACACCGCGAACCTGCTGGTGCTGGTCACGTCGGTCACCTGCGTGGCCGTGCTGGTCATGGCCAGCCGGCTCGCGCCACCGCGCAAGGCACTGCCATGATCCGCCTGCACATCGATACCACGCTGCGCGCCGGCGCCCGCACCTTCCGGCTCAATGCGCGCTTTGCATCGGACAACCAGCGGATCGTGATCTATGGCGAATCCGGCGCGGGCAAGAGCCAGATGCTGAAGGCGGTGGCCGGACTGGCGCGGCCCGATGCCGGCTATATCGAGCTGGCGGGGCGGGTGCTGTTCGACAGCACCAACGGCATCGACGTGTCGCCGCAGCGGCGCAACGTGGGTTACCTGTTCCAGGATTACGCGCTGTTCCCGCACCTGAACGTGCGGCAGAACATCGGCTTCGGCTTGCAGCGCGGCCTGTTCAATCCGCCGCGCAGGGCCGACGGCGCGGCGATTGCCTACTGGCTGCAGGCATTCGGGCTGGAAGCGGTGGCCCAGCAGATGCCGGACCAACTTTCCGGCGGCCAGCGGCAACGGGTGGCGCTGGCGCGCGCGCTGGTCGCCGAACCAGCCGCGCTGCTGCTCGACGAGCCGTTCGCGGCGCTCGATCCGGCATTGCGCGTGCGCATGCGCGCCGAGCTCGATGCGCTGCAGCGCCGCCTCGCCATCCCGATGCTGATGATTACCCACGATCCCGAAGATGCCGTTGCGTTCGGCGGCCATGTACTGACGATGGCCGATGGCGCCATCGTCGAGGAGGCAACATGACTGAACCGGCGCAAAGTGGCGCCCTGGAGCTGCACGGCAAGCTGTGGCTGGCGGCCGGCGGGCGGCAGCTGGGCGGGGCGGACCGCATCGCACTGCTGGCGGCGATCGCCACGCACGGCTCGATCACGCAGGCGGCCAAGGCCGTGGGCATGAGCTACAAGGGTGCGTGGGATGCCGTGGAAGCGATGAACAACCTGGCCGGCGCGCCGCTGGTCGAGCGGCTGACAGGCGGCAAGGGCGGCGGCGGCACGCGGCTCACCGGGCGGGGTGCGCAGCTGGTGGCGCAGTTCCGCCGAATGGAAGAGCTCCACCGCCGCTTCATCGAGCAGCTCGGCCGGCAGCAGGAGGCCGATACGCTTCCGAACATCCACGACATCAACCTGCTGCAGGTATTGAACATGAAAACCAGTGCACGTAACCAGTTTTTGGGCACCGTGGAAACCGTGACGCGCGGTGCCGTCAACGACGAAGTCGTGCTGGCCATCGTCGGCGGGCAGCGCATCGTGGCGGTGGTCACGCACGAGAGTGCCGAAAGCCTCGGCCTGGTGCCGGGCGCGCAGGCGTTCGCGCTGGTGAAGGCATCGTCGGTGATCGTTGCGGTGGCGGCGGAGGGAGCGAGGCTGTCGGCCCGCAACCAGCTGGCCGGTACCGTTGCGCGGGTGGTGCCCGGCGCCGTGAATGCGGAGGTGACGATTGCGCTGCCGGGCGGGGGCACGATCGCGGCGACCGTGACGCGCGACAGCGCGGAAATGCTGGAACTGGCCGCCGGCATGCCGGCGACCGCCCTGTTCAAGGCATCCAGCGTCATTGTCGGCATGCCGGGGTAGCTGGCCCGCAGGCCAGCGCCCCTGCCGTTAATGCGAGGTGCGGGTGGATTCGAACAGGAACCAGATGCGCTGTTCGGCTTCGTCGATCCAGTTTTCCAGCACGCTGGCGGTGGCGATGTCCTGGTCTTCGTCGCACACGTCGTGCACTTCGCGCATCGATTTGACGAGCGCCTGGTTGTCGTTGCGCAGTTCGTCGAGCATGGCGATGGCATCCACGAACGGCTCGTTATTGTCCTTGATGCGCTGCAGTTCGGAAATATGCTTGATCGAGCGGATCGTGGTGCCGCCCAGCTTGCGCACGCGTTCGGCGATCGGGTCCAGCATCGCGTAGATCGCCGTTGCCTGCTCGTCGAGCAGCAGGTGGTACGAGCGGAAATGCGGACCGCTCACGTGCCAGTGGAAATTCTTGCATTTGATGTACAGCGCAAAAGTATCCGCCAGCAATGCGTTCAGGCCTTCCGCCACGTCCTTGCGGGCTTTGTTGCCGAGGTCGGTCGGGGTTTTCAGTGCGTCTTCGTTTGCTTGGTTGCTCATGTCTGCCTCGTCTGAATTTGGAAATTCATTGTATCGCAGACAACGAAACCGCGTGATGAACCGTGCGGGCAGGGTGTGACCCCATCGAAAGCGGGAGAACGGCCGAAAACCAGGAGGAAATCGTGGTGGAAGCAGGGATGGCGGGCGATAAAGGAGGAATATCGCTGGAAGAAACGGCAAGAAACGATGAAAAACAGTACGCAGTCCGAAGGAATCCGCAGTAAATCCAGTCAACAACAGCGGGTCAGTTCCAGGACAGCATCGCTCGTGCAAGGGGAAGGGGCAAAGAGGGTAAGGGGCAAGAGCACGGAGCAAGGGTGCGCAATCGAGGGCGCATGGCGGAACCGGCGGACCAGGAACCGGTACCCGGCCCGCCATCATGAGGATGCACCGGCACGACGCCGGTGCAAATCAGCGCTTTTCTTCCTTGGCGCCCTGGCGTGCCATGCGGCTGGCGGACTGCCGGCTTTCACCGCCCTTGCGGCCGATTTCCGCCATGTGCTCGCGATCCCTGCTCACCGCCTCGCCACCTTTCTGGCCCGCACGGCGGGCTTCTTCGGAATCGAATTCGTGCGCGGTGCCTTTCTGGTGTGCCGCCTGGCCCCCCTTGCTGGCGATCATCCGCTGGGTGGCTTCGTCCATCGCGGCAAATCCCCGCTTGCTGGTGCTTTTTACTGCCCCTTGTGTGTCTGCCCGCTGGCTGTTCCCTTTACCCGGTTCGGATCGCTGTTCGGTCCTGACATCGGAACTGACATCACCCCGTGAATCGCCATGATTTGTAGCCATGTGTAACCTCTCTATCTGGGATCGGATTTGCATCGAAGAATTGGATTCCTGATCAATCAATCGCATTCCGGGCACCTGGAGCCCGGGCCACGAAACGGCAAGGTCGGCCGCTTCGTGTGATTAGAGGAGGAGGTCGGCGTGTAAGTTCCGGGTATCGGTCAGGAATCCGCTTTGCCGATGGCCGACCGTTCGCCGACCGCCTCGCGCGTGCCATTGCGCAACGGGCGGGCGCCCATATCGTGTTCCAGCTGCTCCTTGCGGTCGGCCAGTTGTTCGCACAGCGCCGCCAGGTCGACATCGCCACGGCGCGCCTGCGTGAACATTTCCTGTTCCTCTTCCTGCACATGGTGCTCGAAGGCCCTGCGCAGCAAGGCCATGGTGCTGTCGAGGTCCGGATCGTCGCCGGGCAGGCCGTGGATATGGGCAATCAGCTCCTTTGCCTCGGCATGCTCCTGGATGGCTTCCTGCACCATCTTTTCGTCGCCGGTTTCGTTGCGCACGGCAGGGTAGAAGATTTCTTCCTCGATGGTCGTGTGGATTTCCAGTTCCATGCAGATCTGCAAGGCCAGGTCGGCCTTCAGGCTGATGTCGCCGATATTCTGCAGGCGCTCGTATTCGCGGAACAGTTGCTTGACCTTGTCGTGGTCGGTGGTAAGCAGGGCTACCGCATCCTTGGCCTGCACGCGCTGGGTGCGCGGCATGTTGACGGCCGGGTGGTCGGCGCTGCTCGGCATCGGGATCGGCTGGTTCGTGTTGGTATCGGTGGTCATGGGTCGCTCTCCTGTGTTCGATGATCGTTCGCCTGAACGAGTTGGTTGAACGAGTTGATTGATCGAGTTGATTGATCGAGTCGATCGAGGATGCCGCGCCGGGCCGCGCGGCGGCTGCCTTTTACCTGAATCGAGTATAGGCCGCCTGGCGCAAGGCGGGCGCGCCCTTGCCATATTGGTATGCTCTGCCGTTCGTGCGACAATAGCGCTCCGCCGCGACAACGCCGGCCCGGTCTTCCAGTCAACCTTCCAGTCCGAATTCTCGACCATGCATCCCGAATACATCCTCACGCTTTCCTGCCCGGACCAGCGCGGCATCGTGCACCGCGTGTCCGGCTTCCTTGCCGAACACGGCTGCAACATCATCGATTCCGCCCAGTTCGGCGACCAGGAAACGCGCCGCTTCTTCATGCGCGTGCACTTTGCCGCCGAAGATGCGGCCGTGACGGATACGGCACTGCGTGCCGATTTCGCCGAAATGGCCGCGCAGTCCGATGATGCACTGCGCATGGAATGGAACCTCTACGACGCGCACCGCAAGCCGCGCGTGCTGCTGATGGTGTCGAAGATCGGCCACTGCCTGAACGACCTGCTGTTCCGCTACAAGAGCGGGCTGCTGCCGGTCGAGATCCCGGCCATCGTGTCGAACCACATGGATTTCTACCAGCTGGCCGCCAGCTACAATATTCCGTTCCACCACCTGCCGCTGGCGGCCGGTGCGCCGGAATCGGCCAAGCTGGCGCAGGAAACCCGCATCCTCGACCTGGTGGATACGCACGAGATCGACCTGGTGGTCCTGGCACGCTACATGCAGATCCTGTCGCCGACGCTGTGCACGAAACTGAAGGGCAAGGCGATCAATATCCATCACTCGTTCCTGCCGAGCTTCAAGGGTGCCCGCCCGTATGCCCAGGCGCACAAGCGCGGCGTGAAACTGATCGGCGCCACCGCGCACTTCGTCACGGGCGACCTGGACGAAGGCCCGATCATCGAGCAGGATGTGGAACGCGTCGACCATGCGATGGAGGCCGAAACGCTGTCCGCCATCGGCCGCGACGTGGAATGCGTGGTGCTGGCGCGCGCCGTCAAGTGGTTCGTCGAGCACCGCGTGCTGCAGAACGGCGACCGTACCGTCATCTTCAAGTAATCAAATCACGTCACCTAGATCGTTTCAATGGCACTCAAGGCAACAATTTACAAGGCGGAACTGTCGATCGCCGACATGGACCGCAATTACTACGGCACCCACCTTCTCACGCTGGCGCGCCACCCGTCCGAGACGGACGAACGCATGATGGTGCGCCTGCTGGCGTTCGCGATCCATGCCAACGAAGGGCTCAGCTTCACCAAGGGCATGTTCGACGTGGAAGAGCCGGACCTGTGGCAGAAGGACCTGACCGATGCGATCGAACTGTGGATCGAAGTGGGCCAGCCGGAAGAACGCCGCATCCTGAAGGGTGCCGGGCGTGCCGAACACGTGATCGTCTACTGCTACAGCACGGCCAGTTCGATCTGGTGGAAGAGTATCGCCAACAAGATCGAGCGCGCGAAAAATGTTTCCGTGGTCAACCTGCCGGCCGACACCACCGCCGCGCTGGAAAAGATGGCGCAGCGGAACATGCAGCTGCAGTGCACGATCCAGGATGGCCAGATCTGGCTGACCGACGGCACCGACACCGTGCTGGTCGAACGCGAAACCTGGAAGTCCGAACGCTAGTCCCCGGGCCCTGGCTCCGGCGCGCCGGTGTTCCGGCACACTAACCGGCCTCGCTGAAATCCCTGTACGCGGCGTTGCGCACGTCGCGCGGGAAGGCGCCCGCCATCCCTTCGAACGTGGTGTTGGTGAGCTGCACCACGGCCAGGTCCGCGACCGGATCGAAGAACCAGTTGTGGCCATAGGCGCCGCCCCACTGCAGCGTGCCCGGCGATTGCGGCGAGTGCGCCTGCTTCGGCTGCCCGAGCACCGCACCGAGATAGCCGAAGCCCCAGCCGGGGCCCTGCGTCATCGCGCCGGTGCCGGTGCGGTCCACCTCGGCCGCGCGCAGGATCGCGCGGTTCGACGTTCTCAGGCTCAGCAGGAAACGCATGAAATCGTCGGCGGTTCCCGCCATGCCCGAGCCGCCGGACGGATAGGACGCGGCATCCAGGATGCGGCCCGGCGAAAACTGTGCGAATCCATCCATGAACGGCACCGCCTCGTCGCTGCCCATGCGCAGGGGAGCAGCCGGCTTGCCGTCGCGGTAGGGCACCGCCAGCCGGGCTTCGTCGACGACGTGAAAGGCGGTGTCGCGCATCCGCAACGGGCCGGTGACCTCGCGTTGCACGATCAACGGCAATGCCATGTCCGTGGCTTTCTCCAGCACGGCACCCAGCACGTCGGTCGCCACCGAATAGCGCCAGCCGGTGCCGGGCGCATAGGCCAGCGGCGCGCCGGCGATGCGGGCCAGGTTCTCGTCGAGCGACAGGCCGGGCTGGTCCAGGCCATCGGACACGCGTGCCCGGCGGTAGGGGCCATCGACCGGTTCGAGAAAGCCGTACGACAGGCCGGCCGTATGCGTCAGCAGGTGGTGCAGGGCGATCGGCGGCGCGCTGCCGTCGGGCAGGCGCGGGCGAAATTGCGGCAGCCATGCGGTGACCGGCGCGGCGAGGTCGATGGTGTCGTCGTCCGCCAGTTTCAGGGCGGCGGTGGCCACCAGGGGCTTGGTGATCGATGCCAGCCGGAACACGGCATCCTCGCGCATCGGCACGCCGTGCTCGCGGTCCGCGCTGCCCGCCGCGCGGCGGAAGACGATCTCGCCGTCGCGCGCGACCAGCACCACGGTGCCGACGATCCGCCCGCGCGCCAGCGCGCTGTCGATGACCTTGTCGAGATGTGAACCTGGTTGCATGATCGATCCTCGTTTTGAACGGTGCGCCATCTTAACGGCGAACCTGCGGCCGTGCAGCGCCCCCGATACGGCGCGGCGTATGGCCGCCATCTCCGTAGCGGGCATTCGCCGCGTCGGGGTTCTCGTATAATCCCCGCATGAAGACATCGTCGAAACGGCTGCTGCAGGTCTGGCTCGCGTGCTGCGCGATCCTGATGAATGCGCTCGCCCCGGCGGTGTCGCATGCGCTCGCCTACGAGCGGAGCGGGCAGCACACCTGGGAAATCTGCCTGAACGACGGCACCCGGCTCGCCGGCTTCGGCCAGCTCGATGAAGCCATGTTCCTTGCGCTGACCGATCGCAGCAAGCCTGCCGGGCTTGCCGGGTCTGCCGCACTTGCCGAAGTGGCCAAACACGGCACGGATGCAGCCATGTCGATGGCCGACTGCGGCTACTGCCTGCCGCATGCCGGCGCGCTGGGGCTGCCGCCGCCGGCCGGCATCGTGGTGCCGGCCGCCATGGCCATGCCGGAACGGCCTTACCTGTACTACCACGCGCCGCGGCCGCTGCGGGCCTGGGCCAGCGCACAGCCGCGCGGGCCGCCCATCGTCTCCTGAATCGCCGTTGCACGGGCACCGCAGGGTGTCCGCAATCTCAACCAATTCAGGAGTCATCATGAAACACCTCGTTACCGCCGCCGTCCTGGCCGCATTTTCCCTGGCCGCGCAGGCACAGGTCACCGTTACCGGCGCGTGGGCACGCGCCACCGTGCCTGCCGCGAAAGCCTCCGGCGCCTTCCTGCAGGTCGAATCGAAGACCGCCGCGCGCCTGGTCGGCGTCAGCAGCCCGGTCGCCACGGCCGAACTGCACCAGATGTCGATGCAGGACAACCGCATGGCGATGGCCCACGTGGAATCGATCGATCTGCCGGCCGGAAAGGCCGTGCAGCTCGCGCCGGGCGGCTACCACGTGATGCTGATGGGACTGAAGCGCCAGCTGAAGGAAGGCGAGACCGTGCCGCTCACGCTGGTGATCGAGGGCGCCGGCGGCAAGCGCGAGAACGTCGAGGTGCAGGTGCAGGTCCGGCCGCTGACGTATGCCCCGGCGAACGCCGCTGCGCGCCACTAGGAGGCGCCATGATCCAGTTCGAAAGACGACCGCTCGCAGCGATGCTGGCGGCGCTGGGCCTGTGCGCCCAGACACAGGCCCAAACCCAGGCCCAGACCCAGGCACAGGTACAAGATCGAGGCCTCGACGTGGTGACGATCAACGGCGGCCGGCCCACGTCGCTGCCGACGCAGATCCCGACCACGATCGAAGGCATCACCGCCGCGCAGATCGAGGAGCGCATCAATGCGTTCGATGCCGAGGACGCCTTGAAATACCTGCCCAGCCTGAATGTGCGCAAGCGCTATATCGGCGACTACGACCATGCGGTGCTGGCCAGCCGCGCCTCCGGCACCGGCAACAGCGCGCGCTCGCTGGTGTACGCCGACGGCATCCTGCTGTCGAACCTGCTGGGCAACGGCGCCACGTACACGCCGCGCTGGGGCCTCGTCACGCCCGAGGAGATCGAGCGCGTCGACGTGCTGTATGGCCCGTTCTCGGCCGCCTATCCGGGCAACTCGGTGGGCGCCGTGGTCGATTTCCAGACGCGCATGCCGACCCGGCTCGAAGGCCACGTGCGGCTGGCCGGCTTCACGCAGCGCTTCGCAGAGTACGGCACCCGCGACAGTTTCCATGGCGGGCAGGGCAGCGCCGCGCTGGGTGACCGGCAGGGCGCGCTGTCGTGGTGGCTGCACCTGTCGCGGCAGGACAGCGACGGCCAGCCGATCGGTTTCGCCAACCGGCTCGTTGCAAGTGGCGTGGCCGGCGGCGGCGGCGTGCCGGTCAGCGGCGCGGTTGCAGGGCGCAATCCGGCGAACCGCGACTGGCTGGTCCTCGGTGCGAACAACCAGGTGCACACGGTGCAGGACCATGCCAAGGTCAAGCTGGCATATGACCTGTCGCCGGTGCTGCGCGCCAGCTACACGCTGGGCTGGTGGCGCAACGATGCCGGCCGGCGCAGCGATTCGTACCTGCGCGATGCGGCCGGCAACCGCGTGACGGGCGGCGACATCGATGTCGGCGGCCGCCGCTACACGTTGCTGGCCTCCGACTTCGCGCCGCAGCGCGGCGACCTGGAACACCTGATGCACGGGCTGTCGGTCAAGCGCCATGCGAAGGACACCTTCGACTGGGAAATCGCCGCCAGCAAGGTTGACTACCGCAAGGACCTGGTGCGCGTGCCCACCGTGGTGCTGGCGGACCAGGAGGCGACCGGGCAGGGCAACGTGACCGACATGGCCGGCAGCGGCTGGCACACGCTGGCGCTGAAAGGCACATGGCGGCCGGACGCCGCGCACACCGTCGACCTGGGCGTGCAGCGCGACGGTGCGCAGCTGCGCACGCGGGTATTCTCGACGCCGGACTGGCTGGCGGCCACCGATGGCCGGCACGTCTCGACCTTCAACGGCGACACGCGGCTGACCAGCGTGTATGCGCAGGATACCTGGCGCATCGACGAACGCTGGAAGGCCACGCTGGGTGCGCGCTGGGAGCGCTGGCAGGCCTATGGCGGCGCGATCTCGAATGCCGCCGGCGTGCCGCTGCCCTTCGGCGAGCGGCGCGAAGAGGGCTGGTCGCCCAAGGCTGCGCTGGCATGGCGCATGACCGACGCATGGACGCTGAAGGCATCGGCCGGCCGGGCCATCCGCAACCCGACGGCGGCCGAACTGTTCCAGGGCTCGATCGTCGACGGCGTGATCGTCAACACCGACCCGAACCTGCGTGCCGAGCGCTCCTGGACGGAAGAGCTGACGGCGGAGCGCCTGACGCCGCGGGGCAGCCTGCGCGCCACGCTGTTCCATGAAAACACGCGCGATGCGCTGTATTCGCAGGCGCTGACGCCCACCGTGTCGACGGTGCAGAACGTGGGACGGATCCGCACCACCGGCCTGGAGCTGGCGCAGGGTGCCGACGACGTGCTGGTAGCGGGCCTGTCGCTCAATTCCAGCCTGACGTACGCCGATTCGCGCATCCGCGACAACGCGGCGCTGCCGGCGTCGGTCGGCAAGCGGCAGCCGCGCGTGCCGCGCTGGCGCGCCACCGCGCAGGCCACGTGGCGGGCGACCGACCGGCTGTCCGCCAGCGCGGGCCTGCGCTACAGCGGCACGCAGTACGGCACGCTGGACAACAGCGATCCGAACGGCTTTGCGTACATGGGGGTGTCGCGCTATTTCGTTGCCGACGCGCGGGTGCGCTACCGCTTCGACCAGCACTGGTCCGGCGCGCTGGGCATCGACAACCTGGGCAACGAGAAGTACTGGGCATTCCACCCGTACACCCAGCGCACGCTGGTGGCCGAGCTGAAGTTCGACCTGTGAATGCCTGCGGGTGGCATCGCCATGAAATGACAGGCCCGGCGGATTTGCGCCTGCCGGGCCCGGCAAAGGGGTAGGCGCCTGGCCGCCTGCGGCAGGCGGCTGGTCGCCGCCGGCTAGCGGGCGGACGCACCCAGGCGCTGGACGGTGCCGGAACCGGCTACCGCCTTGGTGATCTGCGCATCGCCGTAATAGCCCACGTTGCCGGAGCCGGTGATGTTGGCGGTAATCGTGTTGCGCGCGGTCAGCAGCGACTGGCCGGAACCGCTCACGCTCACGGTGGCATGCTGCACGCTCAGGCGGGTGGTATCGGCCTTGCCCGAGCCGGCGATCGAGATGGCCGCGCGCCCGGCCTGGCCGGCCGCTTCCACCTTGCCGCTGCCGGCCACTTCCACCTCGACCGACCTGGCGTCGATGCCGTCGATATCGAGCGCACCGGAGCCGGCCACTTCGAGCGTGAGCCTGTCGGCCCGGATGCGTTTCGCTTCCAGCGTGCCGGAGCCGGCAACGCCCAGCGTGTCGACATTGCGTGCCCGCACCACGATCTTCAGCCGGCGGCCTTCGATCTGCAGGTTCTTCTTCACGGGGCGGATGGTCAGCACGCCGTTCTGCACCACCGTGTCGACCAGCGGCAGCAGATTGTCGTCGCCTTCGATCGTCAGCGTATCGTCGCCGCCGGTGACGACTTCGACCCGCGCACCCATCGCCAGCTCCACGCCGTGGAACGGCCCCGGCTGGCGTGCCTGCGACACGATCCTGCCGCTGCCCTGCACCCGTTCGCCGCCACCCAGCCATGCCAGCGACGGCGCATCCGCCGCGGCGCTGGAGGCGCCCGTGACCAGCACGGCGGCGGCCAGCAGGGCAGTCCCGAACAGGGCGAAACGATGGGTTTTCATGGCGTTCTCCGTAATGCTGTCTCGATGACTGCATCGTACGGAAACCGGCCTGGCCCGTCCCAGCGGATGCGATGGACTGCAGCGGAAGCGGCATGGACTGCAGAAACCCGGGACAGTCCCCTGTTGTGAGGCATTATTTCCTCTAAACAGGGGACTGTCCCGGGTTTTGATCCGGGTTTTGTTCGTGCAGTGCCGGTCAATCCAGCGGCACTGCCCGATACCGGTTGACGTCCAGGCTGCTTACCGGCGGGGCGTTGTTGCCCCAGGCGCTGCGCAGGTACGACACCACCTGCGCCACTTCGCCGTCATCCAACGCCTGGCTGAAGGGCGGCATGCCGTAGGGCCGCGGGTTGCCGCGCGTGCCGGGCGGGAAGCCGCCGTTCAGCACGATGCGGATCGCGTTGGTGGAATCAGGCATCGTCAGCGAGCGGTTGCCGGCCAGCGGCGGATAGTGGGGCGGCGCGCCGTTGCCGCCGGCACCGTGGCATTCCGCACAGTGCTTGTCGTACAGTCTTGCGCCGGCCTGCAGGAATGCCACCGCTTCGGGCGCTGTCGACCGTTCATGGGGCGTGGCGCCGCTGGCCGATGCCGGCAGCGATTTCAGGTACACCGCCATCGCCCGCACGTCGTCGGCGGACAGGTACTGCAGGCTTTCGCCCACCACTTCGGCCATCGGCCCGAACACGGTGGCGCGCGGCGACACGCCGGTGTGCAGCAGCTGCGCGATCTCCTCCACCTGCCAGTTGCCCAGGCCCGCTTCGCCGTCCGAGGTGAGCGATGGCGCATACCAGCCCAGCACCGGCACTAGCCCGCCCGACAGGTTGCCGCCGCTGCCACCCAGCGCATTGCGCGCGCTGTGGCATGCGCTGCAATGGCCAGCGCCTTCCACCAAGTAGGCGCCGCGGTTCCACTGCGCCGGCCGGTCGTGGCGCTCCTCGTAAACGCCGGGCCTGAAGTAGAGCGCGCGCCATACCGCCAGTGCCGCCTGGGTGTCATACGGAAAGCGCAGCCGGTGCGGCCCGTTTTCGCGGCGCACCGCTGGAACCGTTCGGAAATAGGCATACAGCGCATCGGCATCGTCGCGCGTGATGGCCGTGTAGTTCGTGTACGGAAAAGCCGGGTACAGCAGCCGGCCGCCGCGCGCGCGGCCATTGTGCAGCGCGTTCCAGAAGTCCTGCGCGCTCCAGCGGCCGATGCCGGTATCCGGGTCCTGCGTGATGTTGGGAGAGACGATGGCGCCGAACGGCGTCTGCAGCTCGCGGCCGCCGGCATACTGCGCGCCGCCGCGCGCCGTGTGGCACGCCATGCAGTCGGCGGCGCGGGCCAGGTAGGCGCCGCGCGCGATCTTCCCGGCGGCCGGCAGTGCCGCAAAGGCGGCACCGGGCGCCGGGCCTTCGTCATGGCGCGG
This sequence comes from Pseudoduganella sp., assembly GCA_036386715.1. GTDB lineage: Bacteria > Pseudomonadota > Gammaproteobacteria > Burkholderiales > Burkholderiaceae_D > Rugamonas. Next base: position 1,176 of record DASVVD010000334.1, on the reverse strand, counting down.
CCACAGCAGGCCAGCGGCCACCGTGAGCACCATCGCCGTGCCGGCGGCGATCCAGCGCGCCCGCCGGCTCATCGCGCACCGCCATGATCCGGCACGCCGCCGCAGCGCAGCGGTAGCGGCGCGGCTGGCGCCGCCGCCGGACGTGCCGCGTCGTCGACGGGCTGGCTGGCCAGCCATGCCGAAACCGCCGCCACGTCATCGCCGGTCAGCCGGGCCGCCACGTCCGCCATGCAGTCCGGCGCCTGGGCACGGCGCGCCTTGTTCTTCCACGCGCCGAACTGCGCGTTGATGTAGTCGCGCGGCAGGCCGACCAGGCCGGGAATCGCCGGCGCGACACCGGCAAGCTGCTCGCCATGACACGCGATGCAGGCCGGAATGCGGCGCGCCGCGTCGCCTTGCCGGGCCAGCACGCGGCCCCGTTCCAGCGTTTGCGCCGTGGCTGCCACGCGGGCGGACGCAGAGGTGGACGGCCGATGCGGCGGATGCTGGCCGGCGAAAAACTGCGCGATCTCGCGCAGGTAGGGTTCCGGCAGGCGGCCCACCATGTACGTCATCATCGGGTACTGCCGGCGGCCGTCGCGGAAGTTCAGCAGCTGGTTGTACAGGTAGCCTTCGGGCTTGCCGGCAATGCGCGGAAAGAACGCGTCATTGCGGCCCTGCGGCTGGTGGCAGGCCAGGCAGGGCGCCAGGCGCTGCGCCAGCGTATCGGGTGGAGCAGCGGGCGGCGCGGCGGCAACCGGCGCCGCAGCGGCAGGCGATGAAAGGAAAAGGGAAAGGGTGCATACGGCGACACGTATTGCAGGATATGCCGCCAGGAATGTTGCAGGAATGTTGCAGGAAATACTGCAGGAAGCGCCGCAGGAAGTTCTGCAGTAAGCGCTGCAGGGATGGAGTGTCTCGCGCCTGGCATACCGTTCTTGTGCGGATGTGATTGCCCAAGCATACTCCCGCGCGCCGCGGAAGAACAGCGCCACGCGCCCGGGCCGGCATGGTGGCCGGTCAGGCGGTCGGGTTCAGGACTTTGCGGCCGCCGCCGGCTCTTGCGCCGGCGCTGGTGCCGGGCGCCGCTGGCGTGGTGCTTTCGGCTGCGGCAGGGTATTGCCGAGCGCGGTCCAGTGGCGGTAGACGCGCAGCGCCACCTGGGCATCGTCGGCGGCATATTGCAGCTGCTTGTCC
>DASVVD010000333.1:0-2850 GCA_036386715.1 Pseudoduganella sp. | reverse complement strand
TCGCTGCGGCATGCGCTGGCGTGCATTGGATGCAACATCGCAAGCGACAATACACACTTTCGATAGCGCTAACATCCCCCGTTGTATTTTTGCTACGAGAGCGAAAAACAAACAAGCTTCGTGGGAAACTGCTGGGACAGCGGCATGGGTCATGCGGACAGCAGCCGACGCCCGCGGCAGGCATTCATGCGCTAACCGATCGTGGCAGTGGCGGTCGTGGTTGGCCATGAAGCCTGGCGGCAGCGGACTGTCTGTCCTATATTGAAGGGCCATCGCCAGAGGAGCAATGCCATGATCGCCAGGCCTACCAGGTGCACCAGGTCCACCAGGTCGACGTTTGCGCTTGCCCTCCTGTTCCAGCTGAACCTTGCCCATGCCGATGATGGCAAGGGTTTGCGGCGCGGCGCCGATCCTGGCGAAGTCAGCATTTCGGGCGTGTCCGCCGGCGCGGCCATGGCACTGCAGTACGCGGTCGCGCATTCCGCCTCCATCACGGGGGTCGGCGCGATCGCCGGCCCACCGTGGGGTTGCGCCGAAGGCCGGCTGGCGCAGTCCATCAACAGCTGCATGTGCGGCCGGCAGGCCATCGCGCCGAAAGCCGTTGCTGCCCGCGAGCTGGCGCGCCGCGGCGGGATCGATCCACTGGTGGCGGGAAAGCCCCGGGCACTGAAGCGGGCCTATGTGTTCCAGAGCGCCGCGGACCATACGGTCGTAAAACAGGCCGGCATGGCCAGCATCGACTTCCTCACCGATTTCATCGGCGCGGCGCCCGTTGTCGATTTCGGCGACGCGGCCACCGGCAGCAACGCCGCTCAGCATGGCATCGTGTCACCGGAGGGGCCGGACAAGTGCGGCATCGAGCGCGACACGGATATCTACATTCGGCAATGCGGCGCCGAGGACAATGCGGGCAAGCTGCTGCTCGCACTGCATGCACCCGGCAAGCGCTACGACGCGCGCCTCCGGCAGGCAGGCATCCCGGCGAGCGAGATCTGGGAGTTCAGCCAGCAGCCGATGATCGATGCGGTCAGGAGCAGCCGTGCCCTGATCGCCGCCGACCGCCCCATCGGACCGGATTTCGTCAGCCCGCGGCGGGCCAGTCTCGACATGGCCGACAAGGGGTATCTGTACGTGCCACCGGCATGCCGACAGCCCGGCAGCCATTGCGGCGTGCACGTGGCCTTGCACGGTTGCCGGCAGGATGCCCGGCAGTTCGCCACCCTGTCCGGCTACAACAACTGGGCCGGCCACTACCGGATCGTGGTCGTATATCCGGCCATCAAAGCGGATCCGCACCCGATCCGCGGCAGCGTGTGCGCCATGCCGGTGGTCCAGGAGATCGCCAATAACGCCTTGTTTGAGCCCAATCCCAATGGCTGCTGGGACTGGTGGGGCTACCTGGACAACGGCTGGCCCGAACAGCAGCGTTACGTCAGCAGGAATGCGCCGCAGATGCAGGTCATCGAGCGCATCGTTGCCGAAGTGACCGCACCGCTCGCCGGCACCGGCGCGCCGGGGAGCGGGCAGCCTTGAGGGCATGCGCCACGTTTCGGGCACGCAGGTTCGTCAGCGCGCCGGGCCTGGCCGTGGTGCTTCCCACGCTGCTGGCGACCGCCGTGGCCGCCACACCGCTGCCGGCCACGCCGTCCATCGCTGTGCCCGGCCACACGCCTCGCGAGGCGCTTGAGCGTCTGTTCGACGTGGAAGGCAGGTCACCGTATCGGTCACCCTACGCCGGCACCCTGGTGTTCAGTGCGCTCGAATCGAAATACGACTCCGGCCATGGCCATGGCTACCGCAACGAACTGAAGATCGCCGCCAGGCTGCGCCGCACTGCCGCGCACACCCGCGAACATTTCTCGGCACGCGTGACGCCGGTGCTGCCGGATGGTGCCAGGAGCATCGTCGCCCAGTACCATATGGACGGCCTGGACACCATCCTGAAGGTCTACGTGCAGGACACCGCCAGCGGCCAGGGCCTGGACGGCAAGGCCGGCAACGGTCTGTTCGATATCCTGGTGCGCATGCGCGGCACCGATGGCAGGGAAACCGCCACGGCGCTGGGCACGGTGCGTTCGGGCGAAAGCTTCGACCTCGATATCCGCTTCGCTGCCGGTGACGCGCGGGTGATGGTCAACGGCGAGGGTGCCGGCGGCATGGTGCGCATGGCCCGCGCGTTCATCCAGCCCGGCGAGCGCGGGATCTATTTCAAGTTCGGCGACTACCTGCAGGCGCTCGATCCGGCAACGGGCCGGCACACCACCAGCGCGGACAGGTGGGACTCGTACTATCGCCAGTACCGTATCGGCAGCAGCCGTATCCGCTTCAGCCATACGCTCTTCGAACGCGAAGGAGAGCAACCCTGAGATCGCGGCGAAGCTCAAGGCGCCCGAATGCGGCGCGGGATTGTACTCATGACTGTCGCCGGCGGCGCACCGCCAGCGCAAGGACACCCAGGCCACCCAGCAGCATGGCGACGCTTGCCGGCTCAGGCACTGGCGCCGCGAAGTCCAGCACCAGGCCGGACGACGTCACGGCCGAATACCCGGCGGGCAAGACCATGGCGATCGATGCCGTGTTGCCGAAATCGACCATGCCCTCGTTCAGCCCCGGCAGGGTCAGGTTCATCGTCACTTCGGCCATGGTGGGCAGCCCGCCCCCCGGGCCGTAGTAATTGAAATTGATATTGCCGGTCACCGTCCGTGAAAATGCGCCGGTGGCCGTGACACTGCCATTCATGCTGAGGATCGCCAGGAAAGGCGGGTCGGGAATCGGTGCACTGTACAGGTCACGAATCGTGAGCGAGTAGTCGAGGAAACGATTGAAGCCGCTCAGCGCGCCGGCCGAGAC
>DASVVD010000332.1:0-6624 GCA_036386715.1 Pseudoduganella sp. | reverse complement strand
CGATCCGCAGCGCCAGCAGGTTCTGCCCCAGGTCGTCGTGGATCTCGCGGGCGATGCGCTTGCGCTCTTCTTCCTTGATCTGTTCGGCGTGTGCGGCCAGCCGGCGCAGCCGCTGGTGCGACAGTTGCAGCTTGGCCTGGCTATCGCGCAGCTCGCGCGTCATGTCGCGCGCCATCTGCAGCGCGCGCCGCCGCGACGATACCTGGGCGTGGAACAGCGCATACATCAGCAGCGTGCTGACAAAGCCGACCAGCGCGGCCAGCCACGGCAGGTAAGCATCGAAACTGGAGAACAGCGCCGAGCGGGGCGCATCGAAATACACCTGCCACAGCCGGCCATTGAAATTCACCGGCAGGCTCAGCTGCACGTGATTGTCCGGCGGCGCCTGCCCGGCGGCCGATTCGATGCTGTCGAACAGCAGGTGGCCGTTCGGATGGCCGCCGTTCGCCACGCTGCCGGCAGCGGTGCTGTACAGCCGCACGCGGATCTCCCGTACCGGCGTATCGACCATGGCCGCCTCGACCAGGCGCGGCACCGAAAAACCGATTCCCACCGAGCCCACGTAGGCGGCACGCCGGTCCGCGACCGTGTCGGTCGGCATGTCGGCCCGGTAGACGGGCAGCCGCAGCGGCATGCCGAACTGGGTGGGTGCCTCCGGCAACTGCACCGGCACGCCGGAACTGGAGATCGCGCCCGTATCGCGCGCATGCGCCAGCGCCTGGGCACCGGGCGGCCGGGCCGACAGGTCGTAGCCGAACTTGGCCTTGGCGCCGTACATCGGTTCCAGCAGCGTGATCACCGTGTAGTACGGCCGCTTTCCCGGCGGCGAGATGCGAAATTCGGGGTAGCCCAGGTCGCGCACTGCCGCGCCGTGCATCTGTTCCTCGAACGCGGCACGGCGCTCGTCCGGCACGTACTGGGCAAAGTTGATGGTGGCGATCGACGGGAAGTTGTGTGGAATGTCGAGACCGCGCACATAGCGGTGGAAACTCTGCGGCGACAGGTCTTCGCTGGCCTGGAAATGGCTGGCGGTGCCGCGCAGCACATCCGTGCACGCCTTGATGCCGCCGGCGATGTTGTACTGGATGCTGCGGGCCTGGTTGCGGAACCGGTCCAGCGCTTCGCTTTCGAGCGAATTGGCCATCCAGGCATAAAACCCCACGCCCACCAGCATCGACAGCAACACGCCGCTCCACCATGATGGTTTGGCTTCGTGCAGTTTTCCTGACAGGGATGGTTTCATGGGCGAAGGTGGAAAGGCAGTGTTCGTGGTCAAAATATAGGCAGTCGGCGTGAGCTGCGTCAAGAACAATGCCACTATCGGACGTTAACCGTTGCGGCGGACGCAGCCCACGTCCCCGCTGTCGTGGACAGCCGGCAGGCATTGTGGTGTTGTCACCAACGTTGCCCGGCCGGCTGGCGCCGATCGACCTGTGCAAATCGGCCTGTACCATTCCATGCGCCATGGCGGAAAGTCGTCAACCGCGTCTGGAAAAAAGCCGCCTCGCGGCGGCTTTCCATTGCTGTTTACTTCGTGCTGCTCCAGCTGTCTTTCAGGGTAACGATCCGGTTGAACACGGGCTTGCCCGGTTTGGAATCGACCCGGTCGGCCACGAAATAACCATGGCGCTCGAACTGGAAGCGCTGCTCGGCCTGCGCATCCTTCAGGCCTGGCTCGAGGTAGGCAGTGACGACTTCCTTGGCCTTGGGGTTCAGGAACTGCTTGAAATCCTTGCCGCCGGCATCCGGCTGCGGATCGGTGAACAGGCGGTCGTACAGGCGCACCTCCGCTTCCAGCGCGGCCACCGCGCTGACCCAGTGGATATTGCCCTTGACCTTGTAGGTGTTGGCGCCATCGGTGCCCGACTTGCTGTCCGGGAAGTAGTTGACGTGCACGGCAATCACCTTGCCGTTGTCGTCCTTGTCGTAGCCGGTGCATTCGGCCACGAAGCCGTATTTCAGGCGCACGCGCGCGCCCGGCTGGTCGCCGATCGGCGGGTAGAACCGGAAATACCCCTTGGAAGGCACTTCCATGTAGTCTTCTTCCTCGATCCACAGTTCGCGGGTGAACGGGAACGTGCGGTTGCCCAGTTCCGGGTGGTGCGGATGGACCGGCGACGTGCACTCGACGCTTTCGTCCGCGGGGAAGTTGTCGACGATCAGCTTCAGCGGCTTCAGCACGGCGATCGCGCGCGGCGCCTTCGGGTCCAGGTCTTCGCGCACGGCGCCTTCCAGCACGCCGAAGTCGATCCAGCCGTCCGATTTCGTCACGCCGGTGCGTTCGGCCATCAGCTGGATGCCTTCCGGCGTGAAGCCACGGCGGCGCATGCCCACCAGCGTGGACAGGCGCGGGTCGTCCCAGCCGTCGACAATGCCTTCCTCGACCATCTGGCGCAGCTTGCGCTTCGAGGTCACGATGTAGGTGAGGTTCAGGCGCGAGAATTCATACTGTTTCGGCACCGGTTGCGCAAAGAAGCCGCCCTTCGACAGCGTGTCGAGCAGCCAGTCGTAGAACGGGCGGTGATCCTGGAACTCCAGTGTGCAGACCGAATGGGTGATGTTTTCCAGCGCATCCGAGATCGGGTGCGTGTAGTCGTACATCGGGTAGATGCACCACTTGTCGCCGGTGCGGTGGTGGTGCGCATGGCGGATCCGGTAGATGGCCGGGTCGCGCAGGTTCATGTTCGGCGACGCCATCGCGTCCTCCGACATCTTCGCGCGCAGGATGTGCTCGCCATCGGCATACTTGCCGGCCTTCATGTCGCGGAACAGCTGCAGCGATTCTTCGGCAGGGCGGTTGCGGAACGGCGAATTCACGCCCGGCGTATTGAAATTGCCGCGGTTGGCCGCCATTTCCTCCGCGCTCTGGCTGTCCACATAGGCAAAGCCGGCCGTGATCAGGTATTCGGCCATCTCGTACAGCTTGTCGAAGTAATCGCTGGCATAGTACAGGTGCTCGGCGCCGCCGGCCTGGTCCCTGTTCTCCCAGTCGAAGCCCAGCCATTTGACGCTGTCGATGATCGAATCGACATATTCCTGCTCTTCCTTGGCGGGATTGGTGTCGTCGAAGCGCAGGTGGCAGCGGCCCTGGTAGTCACGGGCCAGGCCGAAGTTCAGGCAGATCGACTTGGCGTGGCCGATGTGCAGGTAGCCGTTCGGCTCCGGCGGGAAGCGGGTGATCACCGACGGCAGCCCCTCGCGCTGGTGCGCGCCGGTGGCGATATCGTGTTCGACGATGTTGCGGAGGAAATTTGGTGCGGGAGCCGGGGCTGCGGCTCCTTTGGCGCTGTTTTTGTCGTTGCTCATGTACGAAGGCAAGTATGGGAGTCGATTGGCGGCCATTTTACCGTACACACGCCTGCGCCGCGGGACGGCGGATGGTTTTCTATAGGATAATTCGCCCTTACGCCCGCGTTTTTACCTTGAGAGTGACACCATGGATAATTTGTACAATGTACTCGGCGTGGCCCCCAATGCAACGGACGACGAGATCAAGAAGGTCTACCGTTCGCTGGCGATGCGCTTCCACCCGGACCGCAATCCCGAGCCGGGTGCCGACGCGCGCTTCAAGGGCATCGTCAAGGCCTACGAGGTGCTGTCCGACCCGGTCAAGCGGGAAGAATACAACCAGAGCCTGAATCACCGGATCATCATCGATCCCGAGGCGGAAGCGTACCAGCTGTGGCGCTCGGTGTTCGGCCTGCACGGCGTAACGCTGCCCGCCAGTTAAGCCCATCTACAGAGAGCAAGCAATGAGAAGAGTACACCCCGAATTCGCCTTCCAGGCGCGCGAGCTGGCCGAACAGGTCGAGGGCATCCTCGGCGATCCGCCGGACCGCAAGAATTACCAGGCCATGACGAAGGCCCTGGTCACCGAGTACGCCAACGGCGGCGGCATCGAGGACCTGAACATGATGGCGTTCGCGCTGGTCGACGTGATCGATATCGCCGATCCGAAGGCGCTGCTGGCCGATGCCGAGGATTTCGAGTTCGGCGACCCGGCGCGCGTGTTCGGCGCCGTGTCGTGCCCCGAGGGCGAGGCGAGCCGCATGCTCGCGGCCATCGAGGAAAACCATCTTGAACTGGGCCGCCAGGCCATCGTGACCGCGTTCCTGCACAAGCACCCGCGCATGTGGGATGACGACGACACGTCGCTCGACCAGCTCGCCGAAGGCGACGACGGCGACGACGACGACGAGGAAGAAGGCGGCGCCAGCGAAGACTTCACCCAGATGTTCGACCAGGAAGGAGAGCGTTGATGGCCGACGAAAAGTCCTATCTGCCGGCGATCAGCCGGCAGGTCACTGAACTGGTGCTGGCCGGCTCGCTGAGCCACGCCGAGCAGGCTTTCGCCGAAGCGGCCGAACAGCATGGCGACCTGGTCGTGTCCGAAGTATTGGAAACCCTTCCGCCGCACGTGACGGCGCTGCACATGGCCGGTTTCGACGGCGGCAAGCTGTCGCTGGCCACGCTGCTGGTGCCGCCCAAGGCCTGGGCCGAGAGCCTGGCGTACATCGCCGCCACGTGGAACGAGGACATGATCGAGGACGACCCCGAGCGTATCGCCGAGGCGCTGTTCACGCACATCCATGCCGTGGTGTTCGGCACCGACGACGAAGAGCGCCGCCGCGAGCTGTTGCGGGAAGCCTCGGCCCCCGACTGGGGCTCCACCGCATTTGCCATCGTGTTTTCACTGGCACCGAAGGAAATGCTGGAAGTGGCCGGTGAAGTGATCTCGAAGGGGTCCTATATCACCGCGCAGTCGTCGTCCGACAGCGACGTGATACCGCTGGCCGTGGCGCTGGCGCAGGCCAGCGAGGATGGCTGGGACCGCGCGCTGTTCGAGCTGTTCCCCGAGTTCCGCCACAGCGCCGACCTGGCCGATGCCGAGTATTCCGACGATCCGGACGACGAGGAGCCGTCCGTGCTGCAGCGCTCCACCAAGGAACTGCTGTACCGCCTGCGCAAGCAGGTGCCGAGCACCCGCACGGCCAGCGCCCGCGGCAACCGCCGCACCCTCGGCACGGGGATCTTCAGCTGATGCTGCCGGCACTCGTACGCGAAAACCTGCCGAGACTCACGCGCGCCATCCGGCTGCTGTCGGGCGATACCCGCCCGGACGCGGCGGTGACGCTGGCCGACGAACTGGCCGGCATCACCACGATGGTGGCCGAAAAGTTCACCAACCACCGCACCACGGAGGGTATCCAGAAAGCCGTCAACCTCACGGTCGGCGGCGTCTCGCTGGGCCTGGAGGAGCTGCTGGCGGTGGACAGCGACGCGGCCGCGCTTGATTTCCTCGTCGATAACGGCGCCGAAGCGGCATTCCAGGCCGGCTTCCGCCAGTTGAAGGACCTGGCGGCAATGCCGGAGGATACGCTGGTGGGCGAATACGACCAGGACCCGGTGTATGCCCAGCGGCGCCTGCGCGACCTGTTCTTCGACCTGTGCCTGACCGACCCGAATGCCAACTGGGACGGCCCGGCGCGCTACCAGGAGCAGTTCAAGCAGCGCCAGGAAGCGCAAGCCGTGGTGCGCTTCGCCAACTGGCTGCGCCGGCACAATACCGGCGGGCCGGTCAAGGACGTCGACCTGAACGCCGAGGGCGTGATCGCGCTGGCGATCATCTTTGCCGTCGAAGGGGCGGGGCGCATCGTGGCCCGCACCGGCCAGAAGGATTTCGAGCGCTTCGTGAAGGCGGTGCGCGCGAAAAAACCCGACTACGAGACCGGCTGGGCCGAACTGGTGGCCGCCGTGCCGGTACAGCACCACCCGGTGCTGCTGCACCGGCTCGAGCTCTACCGCACCGGCTGCACCGTGCTGCAGCACATCCCCGGCCGCACGGCCATGAAGACGCTGTTCGCCGAGCTGGAAAATTACGCCGGCTCCGAGCTCGATCCGGACTACGACTGATCCTGCAAAACCAAAAACCCGGGACAGTCCCTTGTTTCTAAGAAATTTCTTAGAAACAAGGGACTGTCCCGGGTTTTATTCTTTGGCGGCCGCTTCGGCCAGGGCGACGAAGGCTTCGGCCAGCGGCCCGGCGCCTTCGGTGCGGCGGGCGAGCAGCAGGGCGGTGGTGGCTTCGGGGTCGGCCAGCGGCCGGTAGACCACGCCCTCCATGTGGATGCCCTCGAACGAGCTCGGCAGCACTGAGATGCCGCAGCCGGCGGCAACCAGGCCGATGATGGTCGACGCTTCGCCCGCTTCCATGGCGATCTGCGGTGTAAAGCCAGCGGCGCGGCACATGCGGAACAGTTGCGGGTGGATGCCGGTGCCGGCATCCTTGGGGAAGATGACGAACGGCAGCCCTTCCAGGTCTTTCACGGTGATGCTGGCCATCGCCGCCAGTGGCCAGTCCGACGGCAGCACCAGCCGCAGCGGGTCGTGGCGCAGGGTCGTCAGGGTGATCGTGTCCGGGATCGGCACGCTGACGGTGCGCACGAAGCCCAGGTCCAGCTCGCGCGCTTCCAGTTTCGCCAGTTGCGGCAGGGTGGCCATTTCATGGAATGTCAGCTGCACGCCCGGATATTGCTGCCGGTAGCGCCGTACCACGGAGGCGAACAGCGCCGTGAACGGCGTCGAGAACGTGAATCCTACCCGCAACTGGCCGGCCTCGCCGCG
>DASVVD010000331.1:0-7019 GCA_036386715.1 Pseudoduganella sp. | reverse complement strand
GCGAACGTCTGCCTCTCCGCCAAAGTCTATAGGATGCCCAGTGGAGGCAAATGTTCCAGCTGTTGATAGCTCTAAGGCAATGTTGCGGCCACTAGCGCTATCAGCTTCATCAGACGCAAATAGTTCCTGTCCTTTTGCAGCAAGTTTTAGTCGCGCGATAATTGATTTGTCTTTGCAATTTCTTAAACTATTACAAATAGAAATCAGTTCTTGGCTCTCGAAAGTCGCATTAATCCACGCATGCCCGTTATGGATGTGATAATCATCCAGCGTGTTGCTGTCCCTTGCGTTATTCAGTTCGCTAATTATTTTTAGGTAAATGCCTATGCGATTGTCTGAAACTCTGATGCCTTGGCTTCGTAACCATTCGCACGCCTCGCTAAGACGCTGTTGGATTCCAGTAAAGGTGCCAACTCTTTCAATCTCAGTTATAGGAGTCGATTGTATTTTAAGCATAAAAGTCTCTCTCTATTTCGTGATTTGGTCTCGGCCACGCGCCGATAAAATTTGGGTCCACGTCTTTGGATTAGCAAGCCGCGAATGCATTCATCGATTCAGTAACCAGCACCTAGATGGGCAAATGCTGGGTGATACACAGAGCTGCAGGTTACTCTTTCGCAGATTACAGGGGATCAAGGAGCTTACCGCGCCTTGCGCGGGTAATATTGCGGGAATAATTGTATTGTAGAAATCGGAGTGACAAAGAGAAATTCATGGACTTGGAACTGCCAACCCAACACAGGCATAGGCAGCAATAGAGTCTCTGCTTTAAGTATGGGATAGTCGTACCGATGACCAGACGGCAAGAAGGCAGATGTGCCGTTGTGACACTCTTGTGCTCTAGAGCTAGTAGGGAAGCGGCCTTCTTCGGAAAAAATACGCTGCGGTGATGTGTCAATCCAGTTGGGCTGCCAGATTTTCGGCAATCTCGTTGTAATGTTCCCAGATGGTTTAGGTTTGTATGCCCGAACATGCGGGCCGGATCGAGCACATTCAGCGTCTGCGCCAACCTAGGGATGGCTTCGTGCCGGCTATTATGGAAAGCCAGATTCTCGATCATGGCGTCACTCCGGGCCTTTTGGAATAGGGCGGTTAATGTCGAAGCGGCCAGGCCGAACACTGTGTCGCCGTCTTTAGAAAGTAGCTCCAGCTGTTAGCGCGCGCTTCGACAGCAGCACGTCCCGCTTCCGGCGGTTCTTCGTAATCGGTAGGTGAGCCACCGCGCCGTTCATATTAGCTGGTTTGAGGGAGACGATCTCGCCAGCGCCTGGACGTCTCGATCGCGAAAAGGAACGCCACGGCGATCGCTTGGCTCTTCGTCTTCGCAGGTCCTCAGTCGAAACCCAGCGCGTCTCAGATGAATTAAATCTCATCCTCGCTGATCCAGCGGTCACGCCCAATGGCTTCCTTTGGCCGCCGCACGGCATTTATCGGGCTGGGCGCAATCCACTTTTATTTCTTTTGCGCCCCGGTAAACACATACGACAGCAAGTTCATAGTTGAGCCTGCCACTGCATCCTCGTCGGACTTTCTGTTGTCCCGCGAGGCACCCATTAACGCCGGCGTGATTGCCTCCAGCAGCATGCCACCCAGCGGCTGCCCGCCGACCTCATGCTTGGCGATCGCTGTCATCTGGACGATTTCTCAGCGCGCGCCGCGCCTGTGCACCGATACCTCTTTCTCGTACTGGCGAACGCTTCCTGCAGGGTCTGCTTGCGACCACATCCAGCGCGCTCTGTCGAATCTCCGTCTCGCGCTGCCGGGTCCACGCCTCGGCCTCGGCCTTCTTCGAGAAGCTTTTCGCCTCGCGAACGCCTTTATCTGGACTTGCACCAGCCACGATTGGTGCTCTTGAACTGAACCTTTTTGGATGTCGCCATGTGTGGCAAATGTTCGTGAATTATTCGTGCAAGTGCGCGAAGCGTACTAGGAACAATGGTATTTAGTGGTAATCAGTGAGAATGAATGAGCCCGAGAAGTGGGCTTAACTCATTGATTTACATGAGAAAGTTTAGGAATGTAAGTTATAGCGTAGATGGTGAGGAGTGCCTCGAGCCGGAATCGAACCGGCACGACTTTCGTCGAGTGATTTTAAGTCACTTGTGTCTACCAGTTTCACCATCGAGGCACAGCCCGACATTATGACATGTCCGCAAGCTAACTTCCAGACCCCTCGTGAGCCTCGTGCGGCGTCGCCAAAGGCTTCGATCCGGCAAGCCCGAACTTCCGCCGCCCGCCCCGTTGGTGTAGCATGCTGGACGGCACGCCAACGGCGTGCCGCTTGCTTTTTCAAGGACTACCGCCAATGCAAATCCAGATCAACGACAGTCTGCGCGCCTACATCGAGCCGCTGACCGAGGCCGAGCACGACGCGCTCGAGCGCAGCCTGCTGGCCGAAGGGTGCCGCGATGCGCTCGTGCTGTGGAACGACGTGCTCGTCGACGGCCATAACCGCTATGCCATCTGCCAGAAACACGGCATTCCCTTCAAGGTCGTGCAGAACGAGCGCTTCCACAGCATGGAAGACGTGATGCTGTGGATGATCGACAACCACCTGGGCCGCCGCAGCGTTTCCGACTTCCAGCGCGGCGTGCTCGCGCTGCGCAAGAAGGACATCCTGGCCAAGCGGCTGGAAGCCGATGCCGCCCGCATCAAGGCCGAGGATGCAGCGATCGCACCGCCCGATTCCGATGCCGAGCCGGCCGCGCCGAAAGTGCGCACGTCGCGCGAGGACATCGCACGCGCCGCGCGCCTGTCCAGCAATACCATCTCGCAGATCGAAAAGATCCAGAAAACCGCCACGCCGGAGCTGGTGGAAGCCGTGCGCACCGGCACGATCTCGATCAACGCCGCCGCCACCGTGGCTTCGCTGCCGGCGGAAGACCAGGTCAGCGCGGTCGCCGGCGGCAAGAAGTCCTTGCAGCAGGCGGCCAAGGAAGTGCGCGACCAGCGCGCCGCGGCGCGCCCGGCCAAGCCGTCCAAGCCGGCACCTTGGGAAGACGGCGGCGAAACCCCGTCGCAGCCAGGCCAGCCGCTGACGGAAGTCGAGCACCTGCGCGCCGAAGTGGCCGAGCTGAAGGCAAAGAACGCCGCGCTGCGTGCCGAGAATACCGAACTGCGCGAACGGATCGAGCAGCTAGTCGACGCATCGTAGACGTTCTCCATGGTCGCTCGCTACAGCCGTTCGCCTGGCCGCCCGTCCTGTCGCATCCTGTAATTCATTTCCTCGAAGGGTCCTGAAATGCCGAGAACCGCCGCCGCACTTGCCTGCCTCGCAATGACATGCCTGGCCCCCATCGCCGCCCTGGCGGCTCCCGCCACGCCGGCGGCCACGAAGCTGGCGCCTGCCGAGGTGCTGCGCTTGCAGGCGCAGGCCAGGCGGGTGACGATCCTGCGCGACCGGTGGGGTATCCCGCACGTGTACGGCAAGACCGATGCGGATGCGGTGTTCGGCATGCTGTTCGCGCAGGCGGAGGACGATTTCCGGCGCGTGGAGCGCAATTTCATTACCGCGCTGGGCCGCACGGCCGAAGTGGACGGCGAAAAGGCGCTCTACGACGACTTGCGCATGAAGCTCTTTATCCGCCCCGAAGGGCTCAAGGCGCAGTACCAGGCCAGCCCGCCATGGTTGAAGCAGCTGATGAACGCCTGGGCGGATGGCCTGAACTGGTACCTGCACACGCATCCGCAGGTGCAACCGCAATTGCTGGCGCGGTTCGAGCCCTGGATGGCGCTCAGTTTTTCCGAAGGCAGCATCGGCGGCGATATCGAGGAGGTGGATATCCCTGCGCTGCAGCGGTTTTATGCGGACATGCCGGTGCTGGCCGCCGCGCCGGTCGCACGTGATGGCGTGGGCGGCAACCTCGACAAGGAGCCGGGCGGCTCGAATGGCTTTGCCATCGCGCCGCAGATCAGCAAAAGCGGCCATGCGCTGCTGATGATCAATCCGCACACGTCGTTCTATTTCCGGCCCGAGATCCACGTGGTCAGCGAAGCAGGGCTGAACGCCTATGGCGCCGTGACGTGGGGCCAGTTCTTCGTCTACCAAGGGTTCAACGACCGGCTGGGCTGGATGCACACGTCCGGCGGCGGCGACGTGATCGACGAGTTCCTGGAAACCGTCACGAAAAAGGACGGCAAGTACTGGTACGAGTACGGCAAGGGACCGCGCGGCAAGGCCTTGCGGCAGGTAAAAGAGGTGGAGATCACGCTGCCGTACAAGGTGCCGGGCGGGATGGCGGAGAAGAAGGTGACCGCGTATTTCACCCACCACGGCCCGGTGGTGCGGCGCGAGGGCGACAAGTGGGTGTCGGTGGCACTGATGAACGAACCCCTGAAGGCGCTGCAGCAATCATACCTGCGCACCAAGGCGCGCGACTACAAGGCGTTCTGGAAGGCGATGGAACTGCGCACCAATTCGTCGAACAATACCGTGTACGCCGATGCGGATGGCAATATCGCCTATTTCCATGGCAATTTCATCCCGAAACGCGATCCGCGCTTCGACTACACCAAGCCGGTCGACGGCAGCGATCCCGCCACCGACTGGCAAGGCCTGCACGGCGTGCAGGACACCATCCGCCTGTTCAATCCGAAAAACGGCTGGATCCAGAACACCAACAACTGGCCTTATTCGGCGGCCGGGCAGTACAGCCCGCGGCGGCAGGATTACCCGGCCTACATGTCGATGAATCCGGAAAACCCGCGCGGTATCCATGCCGTGCGCGTGCTGGAGAACAAGACCGACTTCACGCTGGAGTCGCTGATCGCAGCGGCCTACGACAGCCAGCTGACGGCATTCGAGCCGCTGCTGCCGCTGCTGGTGCAGGCCTATGACGAGACGCCGGCCAGCGCCCTGCAAAAAGCCGGGCTGGCCGGCCAGATCGCCGAGCTGCGCGACTGGGACATGCGCTACTCGCTGGCCTCCGTGGCGACATCGCTGGGCGTCTACTGGCTGCAGGATCTCGTGAAGACTTACGGGCCGGTGGCGAAAGAGCAGGGCATGCCGGTGCTGGAATATGCCGAGAAGCGCATCACGCCAGTGCAGCGGCTCGAGGCACTGTCGCGCGCTTCGGCAAAACTGGAGAACGCGTTCGGCACCTGGCGCACGCCATGGGGCGAGATCAACCGCTTCCAGAGGCTCACCGGCGATATCGTGCAGCCGTTCGACGACAGCAAGCCCAGCATCCCGGTACCGTACGCCTCGGGGAACTGGGGCGCGCTGGCGGCGTTCGGCATGACGTCGCCGCAGACCACGAAACGCATCTATGGCGAACGTGGCAACAGCTTCGTGGCCGCCGTGGAGTTCGGGCCGAGGATCCGCGCGAAAAGCATCCTGGCCGGCGGCCAGAGCGGCGATCCGGCCTCGCCGCATTTCAGCGACCAGGCCGAGATGTATGCGCGCGGCGAGTTCAAGGATGTACTGTTCTACAAGGAAGACGTGCTGAAACAGCTGGAGCGGCAGTACCACCCGGGGCTGTGATGTCGCGTTTTCGCAAAAGCCGGTGAAACGGCCGGCCATCGGGCCGGCAGCGCGGGCGTAGAATGGCTTCACCAGCACGGTGGAGGAGGCCATGTCCGCAACCCCCGAGGAACCAGGCCCGAATTCAGGCTTTGAACGAGGCCCCGGCATTGAACCCGGCCCGGCGCCGGGCGACGGCGAACGGGTGCGGCTCGAAGAATTCATCTTCGTGCGCGAGCTGTATGAAGTCTTCCTGTTGCTCGACCATATCTCCGGCCGCTGGGACAAGAGCCTGCGCGACGAGACCGGCGCCGACCCCACGCTGATCATCGGCACCATCTGCGAGATCGGCCTGGCGCCCGCCACCGACACGCAGCAGCGCCTGACACAGGCCGTGGCCCTGATGCGCGCGAAAGATCTGCTGAATGCCGCGGCGCGCCCGGCCACCGGGCTCACGGTGGCGTTCACGATCCTCGTCGTCGGCGAGGAGGACCGGCGCAAGAGGATGAACAGGCTGCGCCGCATCCTGTGCGACCTGTTCCGGTCCCGCATCGCCCGCGCCGAGGAAGCGCCGGCTTCCGTGCTGGCGCGGCGCCGGCCGGGCAATACGCTGTGGGACAAGCCCACCCGCGTGACGCTGGCCCGCTATGCCTATCCCGGCCTGATCGGCGTGGCCATCAAGTTCAACCGGCGCATGCTGTGGCTCGTGCTGTTCCTGCTGTCGTCGCTGGCGTTCACGTGCGCGCTGTCGTGGCACGTTACGGCCGGGAACGTGATCCTCAGCCACCTGGACGTGGTGCGCACCCGCACGAGCGAGCTGCGCGCCGAGATTTCCACCGCCGAGCTGAAATACACGGCCGACGAACGCGCCCGCCTGATGGCGGCGGATGCCACCGGCAGGCTGGCGCGCGATCCGGAGCCGGTGCGTTTCTGCGCGCTGAAGGGGGAGGACGGCAAGCCGCGCTACCGCACCACCGAGGAATACCATTACTGCGAGCGTGCCGACGCGCTGCGCGAGGAACGCCGTGCCGTGCGCCTGAACCTGCGCGAGTGGCTCGCCCCGTGGCGGGCGTTCTACGGCGTGTTCTCGCATTTCGAACTGCCGCCGACGCAGGATCCCGAAGAGCTGGCCGTGCGCCGGCGCGGCACCGAGGAAATGGCGCGCATCGTCACGCTGGTGGTCGGCACGTCGCTGCTGCCCCTGGCCTATGGGGTGCTGGGCGCCGGCGCCGCCGTGCTGCGCCGCCTGTGGGAACGCATGCGCGAAAGCCTGCTGTCGCCGCGCGATTCCACGCTGGCCCTGCTGCAGCTGGCGCTGGGCGGCACGATCGGTGCCTGCATCGGGCTGTTCATCAATCCGTCCGGCGCGGCGCCCGGCGAGTCGAAAGGGCTGCTCGACGCATGGGCGCTGTCCGGATCGGCGCTGTCGTTCATTGCCGGCTTCGGCGTCGAGGGAGTGTTCCGCGCGCTGGAGAAC
Source organism: Pseudoduganella sp. (assembly GCA_036386715.1). Classification (GTDB taxonomy): domain Bacteria; phylum Pseudomonadota; class Gammaproteobacteria; order Burkholderiales; family Burkholderiaceae_D; genus Rugamonas. The sequence goes on along the minus strand of DASVVD010000331.1, from coordinate 81 downwards.
TTCGTCCAGCGCGTGTTCGGCAAGGATGACGCCAAGAGTCAGGACTAGATGCGCAGGAAGGCGGCGCCGGGCCGCCGCTCA
>DASVVD010000330.1:0-3617 GCA_036386715.1 Pseudoduganella sp. | reverse complement strand
CCGGGTGGTGCATACATTACCGGCACCACGCTGCACGTCAACGGCGGCATGTACATGAATTAACCGGTTCGCGCCTGTTTAAATGCGCGATCCGGTTTTTTAGCAGTGATTTCGGTAAAGCTGAGCGCAGAAGCCGGAATTAGTTTTCTCGGCGCGCAAACCTGATAAAATGCGCGCTTTCCGTAACATACACACAATGGAGTCATAACATGTCCGATATCGAACAACGCGTTAAGAAGATCGTCGCCGAACAGCTGGGCGTCGCCGAAGCCGACATCAAGAACGAATCGTCCTTCGTCGATGACCTGGGCGCCGATTCCCTCGACACCGTTGAACTGGTAATGGCGCTGGAAGACGAGTTCGAAATGGAAATCCCTGACGAACAAGCTGAAAAGATCACCACCGTGCAGCAGGCTATCGATTACGCGACGAACCACGTCAAGGCCTAAATCCTTAGCAACAGCAGCAAAGATCGACTCCAGGAGAATCGCTTGAGTTCCAAAAACCGTCGTGTGGTGGTCACCGGCCTTGGTTGCATATCCCCGAACGGCAATACCGTTGCCGAAGCGTGGAGCGCGATTACCGAGGGAAAATCCGGTATCGCCAACATCACCAAGTTTGATGCCAGCGCGTTCTCGACCCGCTTCGCCGGCGAGGTCAAGAACTTCAACGTCGAGGACTACCTCGATGCCAAGGAAGCCCGCCACATGGATGCCTTCATCCATTACGGCATGGCTGCGGGTATCCAGGCGATCCAGGATTCCGGTCTGGTCGTCACCGAAGAGAACGCCGATCGTATCGGCGTGATCATCGGCTCCGGCATCGGCGGCCTGCCGATGATCGAAGAACAGAAAGCGGATTACGACAAGCGCGGTCCGCGCCGTATCTCGCCGTTCTTCGTGCCGGCCTCGATCATCAATATGATTTCCGGCAACCTGTCGATCAAATACGGCATGCGCGGTCCCAACCTGGCGATCGTGACAGCCTGCACCACCGGCTTGCACAGCATCGGCGCGGCAGCGCGCCTGATCGAATACGGCGATGCCGACCTGATGGTGGCCGGCGGTGCCGAATCCACCGTGTCGCCACTGGGCCTGGGCGGCTTCGCTTCGGCCCGTGCCCTGTCGTGCCGCAACGACGATCCGGCGAGCGCATCGCGCCCGTGGGACAAGGACCGCGACGGCTTCGTGCTGGGCGAAGGTGCCGGCGTGATGGTGCTCGAAGAGTACGAACACGCCAAGGCGCGCGGCGCCAGGATCTATGCGGAAGTGCTCGGCTTCGGCATGAGCGCGGATGCGTACCACATGACGTCGCCGCTGGAAGATGGCAGTGGCGGTGCCAAGTCGGCGATCGCGGCCATGAAGAACGCCGGCATCAACCCCGACCAGGTGCAGTACCTGAATGCGCACGGCACCTCGACGCCGCTGGGCGATGCGGCCGAAGTCACCGGCATCAAGTATGCCTTCGGTGCCCATGCCAAGAACCTGGTGGTGAGCTCGACGAAGTCGATGACCGGCCACCTGCTGGGCGGCGCGGGCGGCATCGAAGCCGTGTTCACCGTGCTGGCTATCCACAACCAGGTGGCACCACCCACGATCAACCTGGACAACCAGGATCCGGCGTGCGACCTGGACTTCTGCGCCAATGTTGCCCGCCCGATGGCCATCCAGTATGCCGTCAAGAACTCGTTCGGCTTCGGCGGAACGAACGGCAGCCTCGTGTTCGGAAAAGTTTGAACTTTTCCTGCTCACTCCGGTCAAACGGAAGTGAGCGCCAAGGGGCCGCGGCGGTTGTTCGCCACGGCCCGCCGGTGCCGGCGTTCGTCGGCACTGCATTGCCCGGCAAGAGGCCGGCGCTCCCAGTTAATTTTTCCATGGTTCCCAGGTAGTCGTCATGCGGTTCGACGCGGCGGCCGGCCTTTCCTCGCCTGCCTGTTCGCCTCGATGTATTCGGCTGAATGCGATCGGCTCAATGCGATCGGCTCAATGCGATCGGCTCAATCTGATCGCCTCAATGCGCTCGGCTGAGTGCGATCGGCTCAATGTATCGGCTGAATGTGATCGCCTGAACGCGGTCAGCTGAATGCAGTGAGCGAAATGCAGTAAGCGAAATGCAGTCGGCTGAATGTAACGCTGAATGCATCGCGCCGGCTGCAGCGGATTCATGTATTGACCTGCATCGTCACGCCCGGGTTTTGCCGCCGTCGTTCGCGCCCGGCGTTCGTTGCGGCGATCGTGTTCTCCCCCTTGCCGGCTTCCAAATGTCGATTGCCATATCCGCCGTCATCCGCCCGTCACTGTCGCTACGCGTGGCGCAGGCGGCGTTGTGTGCGGCCTTGCTCGCTTGTGCGGCATGGTGCGGGCCCGGCGTGGCCGGCGCGCTGCTGCTGGTAGCCGGCTTTGCCGGGGCGCTCTGCCAACGGCGGCTTGTCAAGCTCGCGCGCATTGATATTTCGGCTGTCGGCCAGGTCCGCCTGACGGTATACCACCAGAGAGATGCTCAACATGCGCGTACTGGACAAGGCGTGCAGTTGTTGCCCGGCTCCACGTTGTGGCCAGGCTTGTTGCTGTTGCGTCTGGGCGGTGAGGCTGGTCCGGTTGTCTGGCTGGCCGTGCTCCCCGACAGTGCCGCACCGGACGTGCGGCGCCGGCTGGCGCTGGCGGCGCGCGCCGTTGCCTTGGGCAATGGCGGTGGAGCGAAAAAAATCCCGTAAACCCGTGAACCAAATGCTGCGCACCGTCTCTTAGCACTATGAGAGCCCGCGCTGCAAGCCACCGAGGGCAGAAGGTGTGACAACAGACCGTGAGAGCGACAGGCTGCTGGTCGAGCGAGTCCATGCAGGTGATCGGCAGGCATTCGACTTGCTCGTATCGAAGTATCAGCGCAGGCTGATGCGGCTGGTGTCGCACATCGTGCACGATCCCGCCGAAGCGGAGGACGTGGTGCAGGAAAGCTTCATCAAGGCGTACCGGGCGCTGCGGCACTTTCGTGGCGATTCCGCTTTCTATACATGGTTGTACCGGATCGGTATCAACACCGCCAAGAATTTTCTCGTGACACAGAGCCGCCGAACGTCCACGTCATCGGAAATCGATGCCGAAGGTGCGGAAGCGTTCGATGAAAGCGAAAACCTGCGCGACATCAACACTCCCGAGTCCATGCTTGCAAGCAAGCAGATCGCGGAAACCGTCAATGCCGCCATGGACGCACTGCCGATCGACCTGCGCACGGCGATCCTGCTGCGCGAAATCGAGGGCATGACTTACGAAGAGATTTCGGAAAGCATGTCGTGTCCTATCGGAACCGTCCGCAGCCGTATTTTCCGGGCGCGTGAAGTGATCGCCGACAAATTGCGGCCACTCCTGGACGTGCCGGGTGACAAGCGCTGGTGAAGCCTTCAGACGCATGATCCAGCCCGGCCAATGGTTGGTCATCAATCGTGCATGAGTGTCCTTGGTGTCTGTGGTGTATGCGGTGTGCATGGTGCATGGTGCATGGTGCGTGTGTGGTGTATGCCGTATGTGCCGAATATTTCGTATATTTGTCATTCCTGATTTCAGAACGCTTTTCACAACCAAGCGTTGATCATCTTTCCCGTGGATATGTCATGGTAACCC
>DASVVD010000329.1:0-2269 GCA_036386715.1 Pseudoduganella sp. | reverse complement strand
AGGCCCATACGGTGCTGATCTGGAGCGCCCCGTCGACGCCGATGTTGCGTGTTTCGGGGATCAGCGAGGCGCCTGGCAGACCATCCTGCACGCCAGGACTCTCGGCGATCGCGCCACCACCGCCCAGCCAGGAGCGGACGGATGAGAAAAATTTCATGTGCTGATTGCTCCATTGAGGAAGTCGTCCAAGCTGCCCTGCAGCTCATCGGTGGATACCGCGCGGCTGAGCGCCATTACCGTGGCCACCAGGCAGTCGATCCGCCCGCTGGCGTTCGACTTCTTTTTGTCCGGCCGGAAGTTGCCGTTCGTGTCGAACAGCAGCGCCGTGTTTGCCGCGCACCAGCGCAGCACCGGATTGCCGCCGTGCTGAAAGGCCTTGCCGTACACCAGCTGCTCGAGCGCTTTGCTGCCCGGGTACATGCCAGCGGTGTTCTGCGGCACCTCCACTAGCGGCACGTCCTGCTCGAGCAGCTCGTTCGCCAGCTGCAGGGCGTTCCAGCGATCGAAGCCGACTTCGACCAGGTCGTAGTCCCGCACCGCCTGCAGGATCCGCTCCCGCACCGGCGCGTAGTCCGTCACGTTGCCCTCGGTCGCCGTCAGCCAGCCGGCGGTGCGCCAGGCCTCGTACGGCGCGGCGTCGTCAGCCTGCTCCGTGATCTTGTCTTCCGGGCACCAGGTCCACACCAGCACGTACCAGTCGCTGCCCTCATCGTCCGGTGGAAACACCAGGGCAAAGGCGGTCAGGTCGCGCGTCGAGGCGAGATCGAGGCCGCCGTAGCAGCGTCGGCCCAGCAGCACGCCCGGGTCGAATTTCTTCTTGCCGGCATCCCACACGTTCATGTCGAACCAGCCATCGGCACTGTTGCACCAGATGTTCAAGTCCTTCGTCAAAAAGTTGACCTTCGAGCCCGGCATCACCGCGGCCTTTCGCGCCTGGCCCCGCAGATACTCCAACGTTTTCGACCGGCCCAGGCCAGGGTTGGCCTTGATCCAGTTGCGCTCCTCGAACGGATCGTCGTCGACGTCCAGCGTGTAGACGTAGCCGAAGTACGCGTCGTCGACGCGCTTGCCCTCGAGGATCGAGATCAGGTACGAGCGCTGCTCGGTGCAGATGCCATCCAGGATGAAGCCGGCCGTCGTGATCGCCGACAGCAGCGGCTGGGTCCGCGCGCCCAGGGCGGATTCCATCACGTCCCACACGTCGCGGTGCTTCTGCGCGTGCAGCTCATCGAACAGGATGGCCGAGGGATTCAGGCCGTCCAGGTTCTCGGCGTTGGCCGGCAGCGGCAGGAAGACACTGTTGTCGTCCAGCTCGACCTTCTCGTGGTTCATGCCGGCGAAGATCTTGAACGACCTGGCCACGCCGGCGGATCGTTTCACCCAGCGCCGGATGTTGTCGAACGCGGGCTTGAAGACCGTCATCGCCTGGCTACGCGTGGTGGCCACCGCATAGACCTCGGCGCCGACCTCGCCGTCCATCGAAAACAGGTAGGCGCCCTGCGGCCCCTTCCAGGTGGACTTGCCGTTCTTCCGCGCCACCTCTTCGTAGGCGCGGCTGAAGCGCCGCATGCCGTCGGACTGGCGGCGCCAACCGTACAGCACCGCGGTCCAGAACTTCTGCCACGGGTCCAGCAGGATCGGCTTGCCGGCTAGCGGCCCCTTGATGTGGACGAAGAACCGCTCGATGTAGTCGATGATGTGCCAGCCATGCTCCGGCACGAACTCGTAGCCGCGCTTGCCTGCATCGAGCAGATCCTGGTAGTGCCGCTGCACCGCCAGGTAGACATATTTGCCAGTGACGATCTCGCCGCGCAGCACCGGCAGGCCGTACTTCTCGTCCCACTCCTCGAGCTGCGCCGGCGTGAGCGCCTCTACCTTTTTGCGGGTGAGCTCATGGCGTGGTTTACGAGATCGCCGAACAGGTCGTCCTGCGCGCCCTGCACGCCTGTGTCCTTGCGGACCCTGGCCAGCGACGGAATCGTCAGACATGCTTTTGGTAGCCATTGGCCGAGCTCCATCTTGAGGCGTTTTTCATCTTCCGCCCAAGGAAAGGGCGTGGCGTATCCGCTCTTCGCATATTGCACCCGCCCCTTGTCGATGCACTCTTGGCGAGCGTCCAGCCAGTCGATGTACGTCCGGACGATAACCGCGATTGGCATACCGGCAGTGACGTGCTCAATGCCGGCCGCCCGCAGCGACTCGCATAGATACTCGAACACGTCCTGTTCACGCTGCGAAAATCCCATCGCCGGCGGCGGTGCTGGCGAGA
>DASVVD010000328.1:0-6247 GCA_036386715.1 Pseudoduganella sp. | reverse complement strand
CCGCTGCGGCCCGGCGGGATCCAGGCCTTCCGGGTCGAATACGGCGCAACGGCTGCCCGACAGGATGATGCTGAACGGCGAGCTGTCGCGCTGACCGCAGCGCGAATTCGACAGCAGGCCACCGAAATTGCCGAAGCCACCGGTGCCGAAGACTTCCGCCCTGCCGCCGCGCTGGGTGCCCCGCTCGCGGGGCGTGCTGGCCGGCCGTGCCGGTGCCGCCTTGCCTTCCAGCGCTTCCAGCCGTGCGGCCAGCGCCGTCACGGTGCCGCGCAATGTGGCCAGCTCCACCTCCTTCTCGCGCAGCAGCCCGTCGCGCTCGGCCAGCAGCAGCGCCATGCGGCGCCCGGCATCGGCATGCAGGGCATCCGCCAGTTGCGCCACCATGGCTTGCAGCGAGCGTTCGGTATCATCGCGGCCGATGGCACCGCCCGTGTCCTCGATGGCCAGCTCTTTCAGGTACTTGTGGATGGTGGACTTGGAACCGGTGTCGCCCAGCCCCTGCCGCACCGCGTCGGCGGACGGATAGCGCCCCGCCGCCAGCAGCGCGTCGCGGACCGCCCGGACCCGCGATTTCGTCAGACCGTTACGTGCCATGCCTTGTCTCCTGCCGCATCATTGCCCTTTCATCACGAACTGGCCTGTCCCACCAGGCCGCGGTTCTGTGCCCGGTTCAGTTTCGGGTGCACCATGGGGATCGTCAGCATCGTGCTGCCCACGGCCATCAGCAGCAGCGCGGTAAAGGTTTCGCTGGTGATGATGCCCTTGTCGAGCAGGATATTGGCGAAGATGATCTCGATCAAGCCCTTTGATTGCAGCAGCCAGCCGATGATGGAGGCTTCGCCGCTTTTCCATTTCAGGATGCGGCCGGCGATATGCGCGCCGGCCAGCTTGCCGCCCACCGATGCCAGCAGCAGCAGGCCGCCGACGAAGAAGACCTGGTAGCCGCCAAGATCCCACTTGGTCCGCAGGCCGGTGCTGAGGAAGAATACCGGCATCATCACCAGCAGCACATTCTTGAACAGCGTATCGAGTTCCTCCTGGCCGAACCAGTCGGCATCCATCACCACGCCGGCCAGGAAGGCGCCGACCATGAAGTGCAGGCCGGCCCAGTCGGCGCCGAAACCGCAGGCGACCAGCCAGATCAGTGCCACGTACCAGCGGTCGCTGCGCTGCAGACGGACCATCAGGCGGCGGTACAGGAAGGTCAGCACGGTGAACGCGACCAGGAAACCGAGCTGCCGGCCCACGCGCTCCCAGTCGAGCATGATCAGCGCCAGCACGCCCCAGATGGCCACGTCGTCGAGGCTGGCGTAACGCATGATGCGCTGGCCCATCGGCTGGCGCAGGATGTCGAGCTTTTCCAGCAGCAGCACCAGCACCGGCAGCGCCGTTACCGCGCACGCCATGCCGGTGCCCAGCAGGAACTGCCAGGTGGCCGCCCTGGGCCCGATCCAGCCCGGATAAGCCAGCAGCAGCAACGCCGCGCCGCAGCCGAACAGCAGTGGCGTAAGCAGCGACAGGCCGGCCGTGGTGGCGCTCTCCCGGCGGTATTGCCACACCTTTTTTAGGTCGAGCTCGATGCCCGCCAGCATGACGAACAGCATCACGCCCCACATGGCGACGCCGTTGAGCGTTTTCACCACGTCCGGGGTAAATACGAACTTGTGGAATTCGGGCATGGCCAGCCCCAGCACCCCCGGGCCCAGCACGATGCCCATGATGATCTGCACGATCACCAGCGGGGCAAAATAATCGGTCCTGCCCAGGCGCCATACCAGGAACGGCACGACGAAAATCATCAGCATCGCCAGCAAAAACACTTCTGTGGTGTTCATAGGTCTCCAGCCGTTTATGTGTTGTTATGTAATTACGTACTGTCGGCGATGGTAGCGGAGACTTGGTAAATATGAAAGCGTTTTCAGGGCGATAGTGGTAGCGTTTCCACAAGCAGTGAAGAATGGATGGCAATTCCCAATTACCATAAAGAAAATATATTTATACGTATGCAGGCGCGGCACCATGACGGCTCCATTCATCCGCAATGGGGACTTCTCACCTTCGGCATGTACTTTTAGTCTGTAGACCTGGTATCTGATCATTTGCTGAGTTAGGGGCACAACTGATGTTTCACATATTCGGTTAGTTGCAAAACTATGCTGGACCTTGGCTGGCAAGCCGCGGAGGTCGATCCGCGGCTTCGGTGGCGCGTCCTACAACTTCCCTGTCGCCCACAGCACCCCGCGGGCAACCAGATCGAGGTAGCGCGGGTCCGCCATCACCGCTTCGTTATGCGCCAGCGTGGTGCTGAACACCCGGGCGTTCTTCGGCCCGTAGGCATGCGTCCACGCCACGGTATAGGTCTTGTCGCGGTCGGCCGCCTCCCTGGCCTCCGGCTGCACGCCGACCAGCACCGGCGTCACATTGAAGGTGGTCAGGTTGTTGTACAGCTCGTCGCTGGCGGTGGTATAGGGCTTGAATCCTTCTGCCACCGGATGGCCCGATGCGGCGGCCGTCAGCCTGATCGGCGACTGCGGGCCGTGGCCGCTGGACTGGATGCCGGTGAACTCGAACCACCGGGCATTGGCCGCGCCGGCCCTGACAGGCTGCTTCCAGTCGCCGGAGCGATACGAGTGCATCGCGCAATGCAGGTTCACCGCCGGCATGCCCCGGCGGTGCGGCGCCAGCACCGCATCGAGCGCTGCGGCGCTGTCTTCATCCGCGGCGCATTCGTCGTGGATCACCACGTCGTAGCCGTCCGCATAGTCCGGGTTGCCGTAGATCGGCAACGCCGGCCGGGTGGCCTTCTCGCCGGGCCTGGGATCGTAATAGACATGACTGACCTGCGCCGCCATGCGCGCCTTCAGGCCCTCCTCCAGCAATACCCGCTGCCGCGCGTAGTCGTGGCAGCAGCCGCCGCTGACGATCAGGATTCTTACCGGCCTGGCCGAATCGGCACCGGCCGGCGCCAGGGCAACGAGACCGAGCGCGATGGCGCCCGCGATGGATTTCAGCATGGCTGTGACTTCCTGCAGTGAATGGACCTCCGATTGTAGGGTGGCGGCGCCCTGCCGACCGTCAATCCGCTGATTTTCTGCATTCCGCCAAGAGAACCGTGCTTTCGGCCAACGCGGGGAGGATTCGATAGGCGATCGGCCGCGCCATCGCGCCGGCCCGGGAGTAGACTTTCCTTTTGGCGGTCCGGAGAACGAAATGCATGCGCTGGAGAACGACTACACCGCGTCCTGGCTCACGCTGCGGCGCATGATCGGCTGGGCCGGCCTGCTGATGCCGCTGGCGGTGCGCGGCGGCGGGCTGCTGTTCGAAGGCATCCGCACCACCGATTCGCTCAGCGCCTACTACTACACCGGCATGCGCGATATCTTCGTCTCGACCACCGTGATGACCGGTGCGCTGCTGGCGTGCTACCGCACCCGGCACGTGCGCGACAATATCGTGGCCACCATCGCCGGCCTGGCGGCGATCGGCGCCGCGCTGTTTCCGATGGACCCCACCTACGCGGCGGAACTGCTGGCGCGCTACCCGGAGCTGGGCACGCAGGCGCACTACTCCAACCACGGCATTCTCGGCTATCACCTGGTCTTTGCGATCACCTTCGCGGCACTGTCGTTCTACCTGGTCTACTTCCGCTTCGGCGCCGCGCCGCCGTCCACCGTGCAGGGTCTCAGGCGCAACGCCGTCTACAAGCTCTGCGGCGGCACCATGCTGCTGTCGTTCGTCGCGATCGCGGTCATGGGCCTGGCGATGGATGGCCAGTCGGTGTTCTGGCCGGAGACCTGCGCCGTGGTGGCGTTCGCGGTGGCGTGGCTGGTCAACGGGCAGGCGGTGCTGAAGGATGTGCCGCAACGGGCGGCGGCCCCGTCCCACCCGACCTGATCGCATGCACCTGCCGGGCCGGCACGCATGCCTGCCTGCGCTACGCGCCCTGCCGACCGGCGCGATCCGCTATGAGGGCTGAACGCCGGGCTGAAAACGGTTCAATCGCCGTGCACGTGGTCGGCAGCGGCCAGTGCAGAGAGATAATCCGCGTCCGCCACCTTCTCCATCCAGTTGACGTTGACGCCGTCGAGCGCTTCCTGCACGGCGATGTGCGTCATCGACGTGGTGGCCGTCGCCCCGTGCCAGTGCCGGTGGCCGGGCGGGCACCAGATCACATCGCCGGCGCGGATCTCCACTTTCGCTTCGCCCTCGCACTGGGTCCAGCCGCAGCCGGCTGTCACGATCAGCGTCTGGCCCAGCGGGTGGTTGTGCCAGGCGCTGCGCGCTCCCGGCTCGAACGTCACGCTGGCGGTCGACACGCGCGACGGCGCCGGCGCGGCAAACAGCGGATCGATCCGCACGGTGCCGGTGAACCAGTCGTCCGGCCCTTTCATCGAGGGCTGCGAGCCCGCACGTTTCAGTTCCATGGTATTCCTTTCGAATGTTGCTGTGTTATTGGGCGGCAGCGGCAGCGGGCCGTTGCGCAAAGACTTCCTTGAACACCGGCATGGCCGAGAACACGTTGGGCCAGCCCGCATAGAAAGCAAGCTGCGTCAGCATTTCCCCGGCCTGCCGGGCGGTCAGGCCATTGTCCATGGCGCGGTTGAGGTGATACGTGATCTGGGCCGTCTGGCCGGCCGCTACCAGCGCGCTCACGGTCACCATGCTGCGGTCGCGCGGCTTCAGCCCGGGCCGCAGCCACAGGTCGCGGAACAGGGCCTCGGTGGTATACTTCACCACGCCCGGCGCGACCTTGCCGAAGTTCGCTTCGACCATCGCGGCGCGCTTGTCCTCGGCGGCCTGGTCGAGCGGCAGCAGCGCCACCTGCGCGGCCGGCAGCTGGTCGGCGCGGATATGCCGCTCGGCGAACACGCCCTTGGCTGCGCCAACGGCCGCCATGGCATTCGGCCAGCCAGCGTAGAACGCCAGGTGGGTGATGATTTCCGAGATTTCCCCCGGCTGGACGCCGTTGTCGAGTGCGCGGTTCAGGTATTGGGGCAACTCGGCCGGCTGGTTCCGGGCGACCAGCACAGCCACCGTCACGATGCTGCGGTCGCGCGGCGACAGGTCGGGCCGTTGCCAGACGTCTTCCAGCAACAGCTTGCTGGTGTAATGTTCCAGTGCGGGTGCAACCATCTGGTTCTCCTTGGCAGGTGGCGTCTGCGCATGTGCGAGGCCGGTGCTGCCTGCACAGCAGAGCAACGCCGCGGCAAACGCCTGGTTGAAGGATGGGCGCTTATTTCCCATATTGTTCATCGCTTACTTTTTCCAGCCACTCGACATTCTTGCCGTTGACGGCTTCCTGGATCGCGATGTGCGTGACCGCGGTGTCCGGCGCGGCGCCGTGCCAGTGCCTGACGCCGGGCGGCGTCCAGATTACGTCGCCGGGACGGATGTCCTGCACCGGGCCACCCCACTGCTGGACGCGGCCGGCGCCCGCCGTCACGATCAGCACCTGGCCCGCCGGGTGCGTGTGCCAGGCCGAGCGCGCGCCCGGCTCGAACGTGACGGCGGCGCCCGCCGTGGTCGACGGTGCATGCGGTGCGAACAGCGGATCGACGCGCACGCTGCCGGTAAAGTTCTGTGCCGGGCCCTTCAGGGAAGCCTGGCTGCCCGCACGGGCGATCGTCATTTCCTGCCGGGCGGCGTCCGCGCCGGCCTGGGCGAATGCCGTGGCGGCCAAGGTGAGCGAAACTACCGTGACGATGACATGTTTCATGGTGTTTTCCTTGTGGAATCGGTCAGGCGGATGCCGGTCGCCACGACGGTGACGGGGCGACTGATCATGCTCAGGCGGCCAGCGTGGCGTTGTCGATCACGAAACGGTACTTGACGTCGCCCTTGAGCATGCGTTCGTAGGCTCCGTCGATGCCGTCGGCGCGGATCATCTCGATGTCGGCGACGATGCCGTGTTCGGCGCAGAAGTCGAGCATTTCCTGGGTCTCGGGAATCCCGCCGATCATCGAGCCGGCCAGCGAGCGGCGCTTCATGATCAGGTTGAATACCTGCGGCGAAGGGTGCGGCGTGGCGGGCGCGCCGACCAGCACCATCGTGGCATCGCGCTTGAGCAGATTGAGGAACGCATCCAGGTCGTGCGGCGCCGCCACCGTGTTGACGATCAGGTCCAGCGTCTGCGCGCGGGCGGCCATCGCTTGCGCGTCGCGCGAGACCACGACCTCATGCGCGCCCAGCGTTTCCGCGTCCTGGCGCTTCGATTCCGAGGTCGTGAACGCGACCACGTGGGCGCCCA
>DASVVD010000327.1:0-1870 GCA_036386715.1 Pseudoduganella sp. | reverse complement strand
GGGCCCATCCCATGGCCACGCCGAAAATGCCCCAGTGGGTGCCGGCATAGAACGCCAGCGGCATCAGGGTACAGGCAACGATGCCGTTCTGCAGCGCGATGCCGGGCCGGCCGACGGCGTCCGTGACGGCAGGCAGGAACTGGACCACGGTACGGAACGGCATGATCAGCGCCAGCACGCGCAGCGGCAGGATAGCGCCTTCCCAGTGCTGGCCGAGGAATACCAGCACCACATCGCTGGCGGTCGCCGCCAGGCCCCACAGGACCGGAAACGCCACCAGCGACACCAGCTCGAACGCCTTCAGCAATTGCCGGGCAATCGCGGCGCGGTCGTTCTGGTAGCGCGCCAGCGCCGGGAACACCACCTGGTTCAGGATGCCGGACACGCGTTGCACCGGCAGGCTGGCCAGGTGCAGTGCCACCGAGTACACGCCGAGGATCTCGCCACCCAGCGTGCGGCCGATGATGACCGTATCGGCCTGGGTGAAGAAGAACCACAGGAACCGCGAGGCCGAGATCTTGCCGCCGAAGGTGAACAGCTCGCGCATGCCGTGCCACGAGAACAGCGGCAGGTGCGGGAACGGCGCCACCACGTTGACGGCGATGGTGCGGTACAGCGCGGCGACGATGATGCCCAGGGCAAGCGCCCAGACACCCAGGCCCCACCACGCCAGCGCCAGCGTGACGAACGCGGTGATGACGGACTGCGACAGGTCGAGCAGTGATCTGGCACGGAAGTCCAGGCCGCGCTGCAGCAGCACTTCGGAAACCAGTCCGAAGGGCGTGAGCACGAACTGCAGCGACATCAGCCGGATCAGGCTTGCCAGGTGCGGCTCGTCGAAGAAGCGTTCGGCCAGCGGTGCAAAGGCAACCAGCAGGGCGACCACGGCGAAATTGACCAGCATGAACAGGCCGTAGGCCTGGCGCAGCTTTTGTGTCGACACTTCCTTGGCCTGTACCAGCGCCGGTGCCAGGCCCATTTCGACGAACATCGCGCACCATGCGAGAAATACCGATGCCATCGCCATCAGCCCGTAGTCGGCCGGCACCAGCATGCGCATCACGATGATCGTGATGACCCAGCTGATGATCTGGCTGGCGAACTTGGCGCCGGCGACCCATTTGAGTCCGTGGAGGACATCCTTCTTCAATGACATGCGGGGGTGTTCCTTGTTACGCCAGCTGTGCGCTCGTGGTCAGGTTGCGTGCCATGCGCAGGACGAAGCGCAGCCGGCTCCTGTCCCATGGTGTGAAGCGGGGCAGCTGGAACGGGTCCGGCCGGCCGCGGCTCGCGCCCCAGGACGTCGACACGGCGCCCTCGAAACGCAGTTCGCGCGCCATTGCCACGTGGCGCGCCTCGTAGTCCTCGCCCGGCTTGCCGTTCGGGTAGGCGAACAGCTGGACGCTGGCGCCGATCATGTCTTCCAGCGCCAGTTTGCCCTGCGCGATCTCCTCGCGCGCCTCGGCGTCCGGCAGCCGCGCCAGGATCGGATGATTGACGGTGTGCGCACCGATGCCCATGCCGCCCGCGTGCAGCTTGCGTACCTGGGCGGTGGTCATCATCAGGTCATCCGGCAATGCCACGCCAGCCAGTTGCACCAGCTGGTCGACCCGCTGCTGGCGCTCGCTCATCGGCAGGTATTTCAGCTGGCCGATCAGCGCCGGGATGGCCTGCCGGCGCTCGGCCAGTGTCTGCAGCGGATGTGCCCCGAGGCCGAGCGGTGCGGCATCGAGCACGCCGTCGGGTGCATGCCGCACCAGTTCATACACGCTGTCGTTCCACATCCGCCCGCCGTTCAGGAACCCGGTGGCCACGAAGAACGTGGCGTGCAGGCCATGCTGCTGCAGGATCGGCAGCGCCACCTCGGCGT
>DASVVD010000326.1:0-1611 GCA_036386715.1 Pseudoduganella sp. | reverse complement strand
CCACCAGCTCGTCGTAGGTGGCGTAGGGCTCCAGTCCCTGGCGGTCGCACAGCCAGCCGTACCAGCGGTTGCCGATTTCCACGTGGCCCACTTCGTCGCGCAGGATGATGTCGAGGATCTGCGCCGCGCCGGTATCGCCGGCCTGCGCCAGCTTGGCGCGCAGGGGCGGAATCGCATCGAGGCCACGGGCTTCCAGGGTGCGTGGTACCAGTGCCATGCGCGCCGTCACGTCGCCGCGTGTTTTCGCCACCATCTCCCACAGGCTGTTGTGGCCGGGGAAATCGCCGTAGCCATGGCCGAGCGTGGCGAGGTGCGCCGCCAGCAGCCGGAAATGGGTCGCTTCCTCGTTCGCCACGCGCAGCCAGTCGGCGTAATACGGTGCCGGCATGCCGGCGAACCGCCACAGTGCGTCGAGCGCCAGGTTGACGGCATTGAACTCGATGTGCGCCAGGGCGTGGACCAGCATGGCGCGCCCCTCCGGCGTGGCCATCGAGCGGCGGCCGACTTCCTTCGGCGCCACCAGTTCGGGACGTGCCGGGCAGCCCGGGATCGCCGGCGAATCGGCCAGCGCGGCGCCGGCGTCGAGCGTGCAGGCGCCGGCGGCATAGGCGGCGGCCATGCGGGCCACGTCGTCGGTTTTCGCTACCGGATCGGCTTCCAGCAGGCAGTGGCGCGCCCATGCGCGCAGTTCGGGGATGGGAGCCATCGGCGACCTCTTGCAATGCAAAAGGCCGCAGTGTAGCAAACCCGCCGATGCCAGGGCTGCGACGCGTTCAGCGCAGCCCGCCCAGCCGCAGCACCACGCCGGTGTTGCCGCGGGTCGTGCCATCGGCGTTGCCCAGCACATAGATTTCGCCGGCGGCATCCTGCGCCAGCCCCAGCACCGGAATGCCGAGCGGATTGCGCTTGGGTGCGACCAGCCGTTCGACGGCATTGCGCACGCCCAGTGTCATGAGCTTGCCGGTGCCGTCGTTGCCGATGTAGTCGGCGAACACGTACTGGCCGCGCAGCTGCGGAATCGCCGTGCCGCCGTAGACGAACCCGCCGATGATCGCCTGGCGCAGCACCGTCTGGCCGGCGCCGTCGCGGTGGTCGTATTCGGCGACCGGGTCGATCAGCCCGCCCGGTGCGCCCGGGCTGGCCTGGTAGACGAAGCCGCCCGCGCTGCCGTTGGCGTCGAACAGGAAGCTGCCTTCCTTGATGCGCCAGCCATAATTGCCGCCGGCAACGATGTGGTTGACTTCCTCGATCGCGCCCTGCCCCACGTCGCCGGCCCACAGCGTGCCGGCGCTGTCGAACGACATGCGGAACGGGTTGCGCAGGCCATAGGCAAAGATCTCGTCCGCGCCAGCCTTGCCCACGAACGGGTTGTCGGCCGGGATGCCGTAGGCGCCGTTGGCGGCATTGCTGCCGAGAGGATCGATGCGCAGGATCTTGCCCAGCACGTTGCCCGGCGCCAGGCTCTGCGCATTGCCTTCCGGCGCGTGGCCGGGACCCTGGTCGTCACCGGCGCCACCGTCGCCCAGCGAAATGTACAGCAGGCGATCCGGGCCGAACGCCAGCGCCCCGCCGTTGTGGTTGGCCTGCGGCTTGTCGATGCGCATCAGCACC
>DASVVD010000325.1:0-4121 GCA_036386715.1 Pseudoduganella sp. | reverse complement strand
TGGTGCGAGGTACCCATCACGATGCCGTATTCGTCGGCCAGCCGGCCGTTTTCCGGATCGTCGTCGAAGAAGGCCGCATCCCACATCGCCGGCCACAGGTAGTTGCCGCGCAGGCGCAGGATCAGCTCGAAGACGTTCTTGTAGAACCGGCTGTTGTAGCCGCCGTAGCGTTCCTTGGCCCAGCCGGTCAGCGCGGGGGCCTCGTCGTTGAGGAAGATGCCGCGGTATTGCACCACCGGCGCATCGTCGATCGCAGTGCCGGCCTGCGCATACAAGGCCTTGCGCTTTACCGGCGGCACGTCGGCCCACCAGTACCAGGGCGACACGCCGATCTGCTCGGACACTTCATAGATGCCGTAGATCGTGCCGCGCTTGTCGCTGCCGGCGATCACCAGCGCGCGCTGCACGCCGGGCATCGGATTGCGCACGGTGCGCACCATGTAGCCTTCCCACTTGCCGCGCAGCGGCGCCACGTCGAGCATGCCGGACTTCGCCAGGCCGTCGATCAGCGCGCTCTTGCCCACCGTGCCGACGATGACGACATCGACCCCGATCGGCGCCTGCGCATCGCGCAACTGGTGCAGCACCGGCCTGACGCCGCCGACACGGCCGAAGTCGGCCTGCAGGTCGCCCGCCGCACGCAGCACGCCCGGATGGTCGTTCGCGTCGACGAAGATCGGCGCCGCCCGCCCCTTCGCCAGCAGCTCGACCGCATCGGCCGCCCCGGCCTCTCCTGCAGTCGTGCGCTCGAAGGCAATGAACGGCTTCTGTCCCAGCGCCAGCGCGGCCCCGGCAAGCGGGAGCAGCAGCGCCAGCACGATACAACGCAACATTTTCACCGGCTTCCCCATCGGTCAATCCCCCAGCGGCTGGTAGTCGAACCAGTCGAAATCGGCCGGCGCGCCGGTGGCCAGCATGCCGGCGAACACGCCGGTGAAGCCGCCCGCGTCTTCCGACGACAGCGCCGCGGTCGGCGCGCCGCCCAGTACCACCGCCGCCTTGCCACCCTGCGCATAGCTGAACTCGTAGCGGTCCGGCCATGCCCGCACCTGCAGGTCGACCGGGCCAGCCGCCAGCGCCGCCGACGCCACCACCTTCGCCTGGCCTTTTACACGCGTGACCAACTCGACACGGCGGGCCAGCTTGCTGCCGCCGATACGCAGCTGGTAATGGTTGTTTTCGTTCTGGCGCAACGCCAGGCCGGCATACTGGCCCGGGCCGTCCGGTGCGAATTCGACGCGCGTGGCAATACGCGCATTCAGGTGCTGCTGGCGCCGTGCCACGAAAGCGGGCGTGGCCACGTCGTCCAGCGTTGCACGATTGCCCTTGACGCGCAGGAAGCCGGGGCGCTCGTCCAGCGAGGCCAGGCCGTTTGAGGGGCCGCGCACGAAGGTCCAGTCCAGGTCCAGTTTCGTCGCGTCGAATTCGCTGCGCACCGGCGGCTGCGGCCAGGGCGCGGCGGGCGGCAACCCGGCCGCGCTCATCTCCAGCGCCAGCGGCTTGCCGCCGTTGACGACCGGCCAGCCGTCCTGCCAGGTGACCGGCGCCAGCAGCGTCTCGCGGCCCAGGTGGTGCTTGCGCTGCTCGGGGCGGATACCCAGCAGCACCATCCACCACTTGCCATCCTCGGCCTGCACCAGGTCGCCGTGGCCGGTCGCCTGCAACGGCAGGCCGGGGTGATCGCGGTGCGACACGATCGGGTTGCCCCGGTGCGCCTCGAACGGCCCGAACGGCGATTTCGAGCGCGCCACCGTGATGCCGTGCTCGTACGACGTGCCGCCTTCGGCGATCATCAGGTAATACCAGCCATTCACTTTGTACAGGTGCGGCCCTTCCGGCCACACGCCACCGGTGCCGCGCCAGATCAGCCGCGGCTCCTCCAGCAGCTTGCCGGTCGCGACATCGATGCGGGCCTGCACGACGCCGCCCTTTTCGCCGCCGTCGTGCCGCGTGTAGTACACGCTGCCGTCGTCATCGAAGAACAGCGACGGATCGATCCACGGCGTCTTTTCCTTCAGCCACACGGGTTCGGACCATTCGCCGGCGGGGTCCTTCGTGTGGACGATGAAGTTGCCGCCATGTTCCACGTTGGTGGTGATCAGGTAGAACACGCCGCCTTCGCAGCGCAAGGTCGGCGCATAGATGCCGCGCGAGGCCCGCTGCCCTTCCAGCGGCAGTTGCGACGCGCGGGTCAGCGCATGGCCGATCTGCTTCCAGTGCACCAGGTCGCGGCTGTGGAAGATCGGCACGCCGGGAAAATACTCGAAGCTGCTGTTGGCCAGGTAGTAATCCTTGCCGACGCGGCAGATGCTGGGGTCCGGATGGAACCCCGTGATGACCGGGTTGCGGTAGGTTTCCGCGCCCTGGGCGGTCGACAGCAGCGCCGCGGCAACCAGTATCGCTTTCAGGGAGGTGACTGTCATTTCGCCGCCCCGCAGCTGGTGCGCAGCGCCGTCAAAGGCACCGCTTCGGCCAGCGCGCGCAGGCCCGGGATCGATGGGTGCAGGCCATCGTTGTCGTAGTCCTTGCGCAGCCGGTCCGGCTGCGCCGGATCGCGCAGCGCCGCGTCGAAATCGGCCACGGCATCGAACACGCCGGACTTGCGGATCCAGTCGTTCACCTGCTGGCGGTCCGCCTCGTTCGCCGCGGCGGGCCGGTAATAGTCGCTGCCGGCATAGGGCGTGATGGTGGCGCCGATCACGCAGATGCCGTGCGCATGCGCGCGCTCGACGAGCTGGCGATGCGCGAGCTGCAGGTCTTCGACCAGCTTTGCACGCGCCGCCGGGATATCCTCGCCGTTGCGGCGCATGACGCCCAGGTCGTTCACGCCGATCATTACCACCGCGTGCGTGACGCCGGCGCGGCCGATCACGTCGCGGTCGAAGCGCGACGCCAGGTTCGGGCCGAGGCCGTCACGCAGCATGCGGCCGCCGCCGATGCCCGCATTGACCATGCCCATCGGCTTGCCGCCGCCGGCGAGGCGGCCAGCCAGCACATCCGGCCAGCGGTCGTTGCCGTCGGTCGTGGTGCCATAGCCGTCCGTGATCGAATCGCCGACCGCGACCACGGCGCCGACGCCGCGCGGCGCCTGCACCTCCACGTCGGCCAGCATGTACCAGCGGGTGATTTTTTCGGCACCGCTCCACGCCGCATCGAGCGTGCGCTGGCCCTTGGTGACGAAGCTGGTCGCGCGCGAACCCGGATGGCCGGTCTGCTTCGACGGCGCACCGTTGACATACAGGGAAACGGCAATGTCGGCGCCGGCCTTGTGCGGCATCGTCACCACGTCGCTGTAGTACTCGGCACCGGCCGGTATCATCACCGCCGTGCGGCCGCCGAACGTCAGCGCCCTGGCCGAGCGGGGATCGATATCGGGACTGCCCGGCGCCTGCGCCAGGCCGATGCCCGCCGCCTCGATCACCAGCGGCGTGGTGCCGAAGGCGTTGCTGAGGCGGATGCGCAGCCGGTCGCCGCCCAGCGCCACATGCACGACCTGGCGCAGTGTCGTATCGCGCCAGTGTTCCTGCGGCAGTTCGTTCTGCGCTTCCGGGATCATCTGGGCCGAGCCCCACGAGGCGACCCAGTGCCAGTTCCTGGCGGGATCGGCAGCGTCGGCGGCGCCGGCCGTGCCGGCGATGGTCGTCAGGAACAGGCTGGCCGCGAACAGAGCGGCGCCGCGGGCGCGCAGCCCGGTGTAGGTTGCTTGCATGTTTGTCTCCGCTTGTTATCGGTTATCGCCGCCGGCTCTCCGCCTGGCGGCGTTTTTCTGCTACAGCTGCAACGGTTGTTGTACCGCTATCTCCGCTCGCCGGCTTTGCCGGTCTTTACATCGCGGAGATGTTGACTTGCCACCCCAATTCGCGCAAACTGCAGAATGTTAGCGCTATTCATTTTAGGCCAGGGCGATGGTACAGGCAACATATAATAATGAGACGAATGTGGCGGCAAAGACCCCGGTAATCACCTCGATGCAGGTGATCCCGGTGGCCGGCCACGACAGCATGCTGTTCAACCTGTGCGGCGCGCACGGCCCCTACTTCCTGCGCACGCTGGTGCTTCTGACGGACAGCGCGGGCCATACCGGCATCGGCGAAGTGCCCGGCGGCGCCGGCATCACGCGG
>DASVVD010000324.1:0-2021 GCA_036386715.1 Pseudoduganella sp. | reverse complement strand
GACACGGTAGCGGCGCCATGCGCCACCCGAAAGGCCGTCGCCGTGGTGGATCCATTCGCCATGCAGGGCGACGCCCCGCAGCGGTGTCCACGTGGCGCCCAGGACCGAGCGCAGCTTGTATGCGTGGCCGGGATCGAACGTGAAAGCAGGCGGCGGCGTGAACAGCCGGGCGATGCCGTCGAACAGGCCGAGCGGAAACGTGCGCGCTTCGGCCGGGCCGTAGTACGCATCGCCGCGCAGCGTGATTTCATCCACGCCATACGATGCCGAGATGCCGGCGCCCAGGCGGGCGCCATCGCGCTTGCGCAGCATGAACGCCGTGTTCAGGCCGGGCAGAGGCTCGCCGGACCAGCGCACCGCCAGCTGCCGCGCATTGAGCCGCCCGGCGCGCTCGCCGCCGGGATTGGCGACGGAGGCCACCAGTTCCGTCGTCACGCTGTCGCCCAGGTGCGTGGCCACGGCCATCGGCAAGCCCTGGCTGCGGCCCTCCGTATCGAACACGTCGCGCAGGTCGGTGCGCGACGACTTGAAGAAACCCAGCGGCTGGTATGCCAGGCCGTTGTCCCACGTGAGCAGCTGCTGCCCGGCGGAGACGTGCCAGCGTTCGCCCAGGCGCCAGCCGTAATGCAGTTCCTGCAACTCGATGCCGCGGCGGCCGGGCCAGCTGCTGCCGCGTTCCCCGTCCAGCGTGAGGCGGGCGCGCCAGCGCAGCCCGCCCGCGCTGCCTTCCAGTCCGAGCGCCAGCTCGGCACTGCCGCCGCCGGCGTCGAACAGCTTGTCCGGGTTGGCCGCGGTGCTGCGGGCATGCGTCTGCGTCAGGCTGGCCAGCGCGTAGCCATGCACGCCATCGTCGGCCGCCAGCGCGGAGCCGGCCAGTACGGCGCAGCACAGCAGCATGGCTGGAGAAAAGACCGTGGCAAGGGGCCAGGCAGGGGCGGAGCGGGCGGCAACCGGCATCAGTTGTCCAGTGCCAGCGCCTGGGACTGGAACATCGCGGCGGCCGTGCCGGCGGATTCGACGGCGTTGATCTGCTGCACGGTGCGCCTGTCCGGATTGACGGCATCGATGTACGTGAACGTGGTCAGCAGGTTTTGCCCGCCCACCTTCTTCAGGCCGCCGAACTTCAGCGTCTTGAGCTTGCGGCCGGTGCCCGCCATCAGCTCGGCCTGCACCGGTACCTGGTCCGCCTTCGCCACGTACAGCGTGATGGCGGCATAGGTGGCCTCAGGCGATTTCGCCGTCAGTGCCAGCACCCAGCATTCCCTGCCGTCGACGGTGGCGGCGTCCTGCGGCGCGAAGGCGGCGTTGTAGTCGTCCGCCAGGTTCAGGCGCGAGATATCGCCGATGCTGGCCTGCCCGCGCAGCGTCTGCAGCGGTGTCAGGCGCATGGGGCGCCGCGTGCGCGGCGCATACAGCCAGTAGCCGCCCGGCGTGTACAGGTATTTCTGGCCGCGCTGGTCGCCATCCTGCGCCAGCACCAGGGTGCCGGCATCCTTGCGGATCAGCCCCGTGTAGCGGTAGGTATCCTGGGTGCCGCCATCGCTGGTGGTGAGCGTGAAGTCCATTCGCAGGTTGCTGGCGGCCGGACGGCGCAGCGTGTCGAGTCTTGCCACGAGGGCCGCGGGATCAACGGCGCCGGCCGCGCTGGCGATGCCGTGCCAGCCACCGAGGGCGGCGGCCAGCGCAAGGCCGAGGACCGATGTTCTCATCAGCGAGGTATTCATGGTCGATGCTTTCATGGTCGGCGCTTTCATGGTCGATACTTTCATGGTCGGGGTGTCATGGTCGGGGCTTTCATGGCCTGGGCTTTCACTACAGGGCGCCCAGGGCATCGATGACTTTCAGCCGGGTGACGCGGCCGCTGGCCATCCAGGCTGCCGCGACGCCCAGCACGAGCACGGCGGCGGCGATGGCCGCCGTTGCGGACCAGTCCCACAGCACGCGCAGCGGATAGCCTTCGGTCTGGCCGGGCGGCGGCGGCATCGTCAGGCCCAGCGCGTTGAGGCCGTGGCCGAGGCCCG
>DASVVD010000323.1:0-1755 GCA_036386715.1 Pseudoduganella sp. | reverse complement strand
ATGCTGGCCCACGAGCTGCGCAACCCGCTGGCGCCGATCGGCGCCGCTGCCGCGCTGCTGGCGAAGGAGGGCGCCACTGCCGACCACGTGCGCCGCTCCAGCGCCGTGATCAGCCGGCAGGTGCAGCACATGACGGGCCTGATCAACGAGCTGCTGGACGTGGCCCGCGTGACGCGCGGCCTGATCACGCTGGACAGGACCGAGCTCGATACCAGGCGCGTGGTGGCCGAGGCGCTGGAGCAGGTGCGGCCGGTGCTCGAGGCACGGCACCACCGGCTGCGGGTCAGCCAGCCGCCGATACCCGCCCTGGTGTCGGGCGACCACAAGCGCCTGGTGCAGGTGCTGGCCAACCTGCTCAACAACGCCGCCAAGTTCACGCCCGAAGGCGGCACCATCGAGCTGGCGCTGGCGATCGATCCCCGGCACGTGCGCATGACCGTGGCGGACAGCGGCGTGGGCATGGCGCCGGCCCTGATCGACCGGGCATTCGAGCTGTTCACCCAGGCCGAACGCACCGCCGACCGCGCGCAGGGCGGGCTGGGTATCGGCCTGGCACTGGTGCGCAGCCTGGTCGCGCTGCACGGCGGCGATGTGACGGCGGAAAGCGCCGGCCCTGGCCGCGGCTCCCGCTTCACCATCTGCCTGCCGCGGCTCGATGCGGGTACCGTGCCTTCCCCCACGCCCGCGCCTGGCCTCCTGAACGCTGTGCAAGACCCGCTGAAACTGCTGGTGGTGGATGACAACGAGGATGGCCTGCTGGTCCTGGAAATGCTGCTGACGGCCATGGGCCACCAGGTGGCCAGCACTTCGCGGCCCACGGAGGTGATGCAGCGTGCACATGCATGGCGGCCGGACGTGTGCCTGCTCGATATCGGGCTGCCCGATATCGACGGGCTGACGTTGGCCCGCATGCTGCGCGCCGACCCGCTCACACGCGATGCGGCGCTGCTCGCCATGTCGGGCTACGGGCGGGAATCCGACCGTGCCGCGGCGCTGGCGGCGGGGTTCGACCGGTATTTCGTGAAGCCGGTGGATGCGCAGGAGCTGGCCAGGGTGCTGGCTGAAATCGGGCAGCGGCGGCATGGGCCGGGGTAGCGCATTATTCCACTTGAAGAAATAGTCTTCTCCACTGAGCGCTATTCCTTTTTGCCGGATAACGCGCAATAGTGCACCTGTCGCAGGCAATATCCTCGACCGGCGCAGGCGCGCCGCGACTGCCTTGCCCGATCGTCCTGAAACACGTTGCCTGACAAATCCACAGGAGCCAGCATGTCACGAGCGTTTTCCACCATCGCCTACACGCCATCCGTCCGCCAGGCGCAGGAGCGCTATGGCAGCCGCCGGTCGAATGCCGGCTTCGATACCGACCCGCATGCGCGCGCCAGCGTAACGGCGCAGGACCAGGCATTCATCGAAAACGTGGACACTTTCTTCATGGCGAGCGTTGGCGAAACCGGCTGGCCATATGTGCAGCACCGGGGCGGCCCGCACGGCTTCCTGAAAGTGCTCGACGAACGCACCATCGGTTTCGCGGATTTCGCCGGCAACCGCCAGTACATCTCGGCCGGGAACCTGGAGCACGATGCGCGGGTGATGCTGATCCTGATGGATTTCCGCACCAAAGGGCGCCTCAAGATCTGGGGCAGGGCGCGCATCGTCCACGAGCGCGAGGAGCCGGAACTGGTAGCGCGCCTGAAAATGCCGGATTATCGTGCCCGCGTCGAGCGGGCCTATGTGATCTCGGTCGAGGCGCTC
>DASVVD010000322.1:0-3469 GCA_036386715.1 Pseudoduganella sp. | reverse complement strand
CCGGGTGGTGCGCGACCAGGTGAACGAGGCGCTGCCGCTCGCCGACGTCGTCAAGCCGCCGATCGAAAACGGCCTGGCGCGCGGCAACGCCCCTTCCCCCCGACAACGCCGCTGCCGGACTGCCCGCCGCCGACAAGATCGTCAACCAGCGCGTGAAATCCGTGACAGTGGACCGCGGCGCCATCCACATCGAGTTCGGCAACCAGGCACACCGCACGCTGCAGGGCAAGGTGCTCACGCTGCGTCCGGCGGGCGTGGAGGATGCGCGGATCGTCCCCGTGACCTGGCTGTGCGCCGGCGCGGCCACGCCGGACAAGATGACCGTGCAGGGCGAGAACCGGACGACGGTGCCGCCCGGCATGCTGCCCATGCGCTGCCGCTAGGAGCAGCGCCCGGCCCTACTTGCGCTGCGGCGGCACGTCCGTGCAGGTGCCGTGCGCGATCTCCGCGGCCATGCCGATGCTTTCGCCCAGCGTGGGGTGCGGATGGATGGTCTTGCCGATGTCCACTTCGTCGGCGCCCATCTCGATGGCCAGGGCCACTTCGCCGATCATGTCGCCGGCATGCGTGCCGACGATGCCGCCGCCGAGGATGCGGTGCGTCTCGGCGTCGAACAGCAGCTTGGTAAAGCCTTCTTCGCGCGTGTTGGCGATGGCGCGGCCGGAAGCGGTCCACGGGAAGTGGCCCTTCTTGATCGCGATGCCCTGCGCCTTCGCCTGGTCCTCGGTGAGGCCCACCCACGCCACTTCCGGATCGGTGTAGGCGACGCTCGGGATCACGCGGGCATTGAACGCACTCTTCTCGCCGGCCGCCGCTTCCGCGGCCACGTGGCCTTCGTGCACCGCCTTGTGCGCCAGCATCGGCTGGCCCACCAGGTCGCCGATCGCGAAGATGTGCGGCACGTTGGTGCGCATCTGGCTGTCGACGTTGATGAAGCCGCGGTCGGTCACCTGCACGCCGGCCTTGTCCGCGGCGATCTTCTTGCCGTTCGGGCTGCGGCCCACGGCCACCAGCACCATGTCGTAGACCTGCGGTGCCGGCGCGGTGGCGCCGGCTTCGGCCGCTTCGAACGTGACCTTGATGCCTTCCGGCAGCGCTTCCACGCCCACGGTCTTGGTCTTGGTCATGATGTTGTCGAAGCGCGCGGCGTTGTACTTCTGCCAGACCTTCACGGCATCGCGGTCGGCGCCCTGCATCAGGCCGTCCATCATCTCGACCACGTCGATGCGCGCGCCGAACGTGGAGTACACGGTGGCCATTTCCAGGCCGATGATGCCGCCGCCGATCACCAGCATGCGCTTCGGCATGAAGCGCAGTTCCAGCGCGCCGGTCGAATCGACGATGCGCGGATCTTCCGGCACGAAGGGGAGCTTAACAACGGCGGAACCGGCAGCGATGATCGCCTGCTTGAAGTGCACGACTTTCTTCGTGCCGTCGGTGCCGGTGACTTCGATGTGGTTCGGGCTGACGAACTGGCCGACGCCCTGCACCACCTGCACCTTGCGCGCCTTGGCCATGCCGGTCAGGCCGCCGGTCATCTTGCTGATCACG
This sequence comes from Pseudoduganella sp., assembly GCA_036386715.1. GTDB lineage: Bacteria > Pseudomonadota > Gammaproteobacteria > Burkholderiales > Burkholderiaceae_D > Rugamonas. The sequence goes on along the minus strand of DASVVD010000322.1, from coordinate 1,918 downwards.
CCTTCCTTGTACTGGCGCACTTCATCGATGTCCACTTCGGGGCGGGCGAATTTCACGCCGTGCTTGCCCAGGTGCGCCGTCTCGTCGATCACCGATGCCAGGTGCAGCAGCGCCTTCGACGGGATGCAGCCGACGTTCAGGCACACGCCGCCCAGCGTTGCGTAACGCTCGACGATGACCGTGTTCTGGCCAAGGTCGGCGGCGCGGAAGGCGGCCGAGTAACCGCCAGGGCCGCCGCCCAGCACCATCATGTCGCATTCGATGTCGACATTGCCCGAATACGAGCCGGCCGCCGGCGCCGGACCTGCCGCAGGTGCGGCCGGTGCCGGCACGGCCGGTGCGCCGTACACTGGCGCGGCCTGGCCCGGTGCCTCGCCTTTTTCAGCAGGCGTGGCCACGTTAGCCGGGGCCGAAGCCGCCGGTGCGGCAGCAGCAGCGGCAGAAGTAGTGGCAGGTGCCGCAGCGCCGGCCGACTCCTCGAGCAACAGCAGCGGCGAGCCTTCGGATACCTTGTCGCCCACCTTGAACTTCAGTTCCTTGATCACGCCGGCGTGCGTCGACGGGATCTCCATCGACGCCTTGTCCGATTCCACGGTGGCGATCGACTGGTCGACCTTGATCGTGTCGCCGACCTTGACGATCACTTCAATGACTTCGACTTCCTTGAAGTCGCCGATGTTCGGTACTTTTACTTCAACGATGCTCATTGTGCGCCTCTCCTTACAGCAGTACTTTGCGCATGTCGCCCAGCACTTCTGCCAGGTAGACTGCGAAGCGGGCACCGGACGCGCCGTCGACCACGCGGTGGTCGTACGACAGCGACAGCGTCATCATCAGGCGCGGCACGAACTGCTTGCCGTCCCACACCGGCTTCATCGAAGCCTTCGACAGGCCGAGGATGGCCACTTCCGGCGCATTGACGATCGGCGTGAAGTGCGAGCCGCCGATGCCGCCCAGCGACGAGATCGTGAACGTGGCGCCCTGCATGTCGGCCGGCTTCAGCTTGCCTTCGCGCGCCGCCAGCGACAGTTCGGTCATTTCGCGGGCGATCTGCGACACGCTCTTCTGGTCGGCATTCTTCACCACCGGCACCACCAGGCCGTTCGGCGTATCCGCCGCGAAGCCCACGTTGTAGTACTTCTTCAGGATCAGGTTCTCGCCCTTGGCATCCAGCGAGGAATTGAACGCCGGGTACTTCTTCAGCGCCGCGGCGGATGCCTTGATGACGAAGGCCAGCATCGTCAGCTTGGCGGCATCCTTGTTCTTGGCGTTGGCGTTGTTGGTCTCGACGCGGAACGCTTCCAGGTCGGTGATGTCCGCGTCCTCGAACTGCGTCACGTGCGGGATCATCACCCAGTTGCGGTGCAGGTTCGGACCGGAGATCTTCTTGATGCGCGGCAGCGGCTGCAGTTCGGTCTCGCCGAACTTGGAGAAGTCCAGCGATGGCCATGGCAGCAGGTTCATGCCGGCGCCACCACCCGCAGGAGCGGCAGCGGCAGCGGTCGGCGCGGCAGCCGCGCCGGCGATTACGCCTTTGACGTAGTTCTGCACGTCCAGCTGCGTGATGCGGCCTTTCGGGCCGGTGCCCGGCACCTTCGAGACGTCGACGCCCAGTTCGCGGGCGAACTTGCGCACGGATGGCGAAGCGTGGGCCAGCTTGCCGGATGCTGCCGGTGCGGCAACAGGTGCCGGAGCTGGAGCCGGGGCTGCGGCTGGCGCCGGAGCAGCGGCCGCAGGTGCCGGAGCGGCAGCGGCAGGCGCAGCAGCGGCCGCCGGAGCAGCAGATGAGGCAACTGAGCCAGTCGATTCGACGATCAGCACCAGCGAGCCTTCGGCGACCTTGTCGCCGACCTTGACCTTGATTTCCTTGACCACGCCTTCGTGCGACGACGGACTTTCCATCGATGCCTTGTCGGAT
>DASVVD010000321.1:0-1631 GCA_036386715.1 Pseudoduganella sp. | reverse complement strand
CCCCTGGTGACCAGGTCGCCGTCGCGGGCATGCACTTCCTCGATGCGGCCCGACTCCACCGAGTCGAGCATGACGGCGGTCAGCGGTTCGGCATTGGCGCGCACGGCGATGTCGTCGCGGAAGATGCCGCGTTCGACGCTGGCGATGTGCAAGTCGGCGGCGGCCACCTGCAGGCCGCGCGGCATCCAGTGCCAGATCGCGAAGGCGGCGGCCAGCACGGCCAGCAGGCCGGCGGCGGCAAGCGCGATCGTGCGGCCGTGGCGGCGCGGGACGATGGTGTCCATGGCCGCGCCGCTGGCCGGCTTGTTGTTGGGGAAGGGCTTCGTGATGGGCATGGCAGTTTCTATTGCAAGGCATGTGCCAGGCCGGTTCCGGCGGCTTTTGGCGGTGCTTTGGCCGGAACCGGACAAGGCGGGGTGTCCGCTTCCGGACAGCTCGCAAAACCGCTGTCCGCGGCGGGAATGCTGCTGCTAGAATGCCCTGACCCCAACCGCACCGTGCCCTTGTCCATGCCTGATTCCACCGCCCGCATCCTGATCCTCGACGACGATGCCGACGTGGCCTGCGCGGCGCGCATGCTGCTGCGCCGCCGCTATGGCGACGTGGCGGTGCTGCACGATCCCGCGCAACTGGGCGCCATGCTGGCCCGTGGCGGGCCCGGCGCCGTTCCCGATGTCGTGCTGCTGGACTTCAACTTCACGCCGGGCCGCACCGACGGCGCCGAGGGCCTGGCCGCGCTGGACGTGCTGCGCCGCCAGCCGCAGCCGCCGGCCATCATCGCGCTGACCGCGTATGCCGACGTGCCGCTGGCGGTGGAGGCATTGAAGCGCGGCGCGGCCGATTTCATCACCAAGCCCTGGGACAACGCCCGGCTGGTTGCCGCCGTCGATGCCGCGCTGGCAGGGCGCCGGCCGGTGGCGGACACCGGCGCCTCGGCGCTGATGGGCGATTCGGCACCGATGGCGGCGGTGCGCGCCATGATCGCCGGCGTGGCGCCCACCGAGGCCAATGTGATGGTGCTGGGCGAGAACGGCGTGGGCAAGGAACTGGTGGCGCGCGCACTGCACGCGCAGTCGCGGCGCGCGGGCGGCATCTTCCTGTCGGTGGACATGGGGGCGTTGCCGGAGTCGACCTTCGAGAGCGAGCTGTTCGGGCACCGCAAGGGCGCGTTCACCGATGCCAGGGCCGACCGCGCCGGCCGCTTCCAGGCGGCACGGGGCGGCACGCTGTTCCTCGACGAGATCGGCAACATGCCGTTGCCGGCGCAGGCCAAGCTGCTCACGGCGCTGGAGCGGCGCGAGGTGACGCCGGTCGGCGCCGACCGGCCCGAGAGCGTGGACGTGCGCATCGTCAGCGCCACCAATCTCGATGAAGCGCGGCTGTTCGATCCGTCGGTGTTCCGGGCCGACCTGCTGTTCCGGCTCAATACGATCGTGGTCCGCGTGCCGCCGCTGCGCGAGCGGCGCGGCGACGTGCCGCTGCTGCTGCGGCATTACCTGGCCGCGTACGAAACCCAGTATGGGCGGCCGGCGCGGCCGGTGGCGCCCGGCGCGCTGGAGGCGCTGTGCGCGCATGGCTGGCCGGGCAATGTGCGGGCGCTGCGGCATGCCTGCGAGCGCGCTGTCATCCTT
>DASVVD010000320.1:0-9994 GCA_036386715.1 Pseudoduganella sp. | reverse complement strand
CCTGAAACTGCCGGCCGACCAGGTGGTCGCACTCGTCAATGCAGCCCTGCTGGGTTCGGGTGTCGTCACCATCATCCAGTGCAAGGGCGTGGGGCCGGTAGGCATCCGCCTGCCGTGCGTGATGGGCACCAGCTTCGCCTTCGTCGGCGCCGCCATCACGATTGGCTTCGAACACGGCGTGCCCGGTATCCTCGGTTCATCGCTGGCCGGCTCGCTGATCATGATCGTCGGCAGCTTCTTCATGCCGCAGATCCGCAAGCTGTTCCCGCATACCGTCACCGCCGTGGTGGTCACCATGATCGGCCTGTCGCTCGTGCCGGTGGCGATCGACTGGGCCGCCGGCGGCAAGGGCTCGGCCAATTACGCCGCGCCGCTCAACCTGGGCATCGCGCTGTTCGTGCTGGTCACCGTGATCGGCCTGGTGCAGTTCGGCAAAGGCATCATTTCCGCTGCCGCCGTGGTGATCGGCATGGCCATCGGCTATGTGGTGTGCCTGGCATTGGGCCTGGTCGATTTCAGCTCGGTGGCCAAGGCCACCACGTTCGCGCTGCCGCAGCCGCTGCAATACGGCATGACCTTCCCGCTCAGCGGCATCCTGGCGATGGGCGTGGCCTATATGGTCACGATCGTGGAAACCACCGGCACCTTCATGGCGCTGGGCACGGCCACCAACACGAAAGTGGGCGGCAAGCACCTGTGCCGCGGCGTGCTGTGCGACGGCGTCGGCTCGGCATTCGCCTCCGTCATGGGCAGCCCGGCCGTTTCCACCTTCGCGCAGAACGTGGGCGTGGTCTCGCTGACCGGCGTGGCCAGCCGCCACGTGGTGGCGCTGACCGGCGTATTCCTGCTGCTGGCCGGCCTGTTCCCGGTACTGGGCGCGGTCGTGGTCACGATTCCGCAACCCGTGCTCGGCGGCGCCGGCCTGATGATGTTCGCCATGATCCTGGCTGCCGGCGTGCAGATGCTGGCCAGCGTGGAGCACAACAAGCGCAACGGCCTGGTCATCGCCGTGTCGCTGGGTTGCGGCCTGGCCGTCAGCGTGCGCCCGGAACTGATGGCGAAACTGCCGGCCATCGTGAACGAGATCTTCGGTTCCGGCATCAGCACCGGCGCCATCGTCGCCGTGGTGCTGAACCTGGTGCTGCCGGGCCGCGAAACCGAAGCGCACGATGACGAGGTTGACACACAAGCCGAACAGGAAGAACCGCCCCAGCCACTGCTGGTAAAAAAAGCCGAGGCGGCGTAAGGTAGCATCAGTTTTATTTCCCTGCCGTGCCGGCTCCGCATTTGCGGGCCCGGCACGGTTTTTTGACATTGTTTCCGCAGTGCCCGAGCATTGTTTCCGCAGTGTCCCCACATTGAAAACGGAAACAGGACAATGAGCAAAACCCTGCTGATCAGGAATGCCCGCGTGGTGGTCACCATGGACGACGCGCGGCGCGAAATCGACAACGGCGCGGTCTTCGTGCGCGGCAACGTCATCGAAGCGGTCGGCCCCAGCGCCGAGCTGCCGCAGACGGCGGACGAAGTAATCGATGCCGCCGGCCAGGTGGTCATGCCCGGCCTGGTGAACACCCACCACCACATGTACCAGAGCCTCACGCGCGTGATCCCCGCCGCGCAGAACGGCGAGCTGTTCAACTGGCTGACGAACCTCTATCCGATATGGGCCAACCTCACGAGCGAGATGGTGCACGTCTCCACGCTCACGGCCATGTCGGAACTGATCCTCTCCGGCTGCACCACCAGCAGCGACCACCTGTACATCTACCCGAACGGCTGCCGGCTGGACGACAGCATCGCAGCGGCTTCGCAAATCGGCATGCGCTTCCACGCCGCGCGCGGTTCGATGAGCGTGGGCCAGTCGAAGGGCGGCCTGCCGCCGGACAGCGTGGTGGAAGAAGAGGGCGCGATCCTCAAGGATACGCAGCGCCTGATCGAGACATACCACGACGCCGGACGCCATGCGATGCAGCGCATCGTGGTGGCGCCGTGCTCGCCGTTCTCGGTGTCGCGCGACCTGATGAAGGAGTCCGCCAGCCTGGCGCGGAGCTACGGCGTGTCGCTGCACACGCACCTGGCGGAAAACGTCAACGACATCGCCTACAGCCGCGAGAAATTCAACATGACGCCGGCCCAGTATGCCGAGGATTGCGGCTGGGTGGGCCATGATGTCTGGCATGCCCACTGCGTGCAGCTCGACGACGACGGCATTTACATGTTCGCCCGCACCGGCACCGGCATCGCGCATTGCCCGTGCTCGAACATGCGCCTGGCCTCCGGTATTGCGCCGGTCCGCAAGATGATCGATGCCGGCGTGCCGGTCGGCCTGGGCGTGGACGGCTGCGCGTCGAACGATGCCGGCCACATGCTGGGCGAAGCGCGCCAGGCCATGCTGCTGCAGCGCGTGGGCTTCGGCCCGGATGCCATGACGGCGCGCCAGGCGCTGGAAATCGCCACGCTGGGCGGCGCGAAGGTGCTGAACCGCGACGACATCGGCGCATTGAAGCCCGGCATGTCGGCCGATATCGTCACGTTCCGGCTCGACCAGATCGGCTTTGCCGGCGCGCTGCACGACCCGGTCGCGGCGCTGGTGTTCTGCACGCCGTCGAACGTCACGCACAGCATCATCAATGGCAAGGTGGTGGTGCGCGACGGGCAGCTGCAGACGGTCGACCTGCCGGTGGTGATCGAGCGGCACAATGCGCTGGCAAGCGAGCTGGCGCTGGCGACCGGCACGCGCAAGGTGGGGTGATGACCTGAGCGGCGACCCTGGCAGACAAGCCCGGCAGGCGCAGGCCTGCCGGGATCTTTCAGCGTGGTGCCGGTCTTACTTCAGCAGCGCCGACACGAGATCCTTCTCTTGCGGGGTGCTGCCGTCGAAGCGCAGGGCGGCTTCCACGTGCGTCAGGTGCGCCAGCATGAGCTGCGCCGCCAGGTCGGCGTCGCCGGCACGGGCCGCCGCCAGGAACTCGGCATGCTCGTCGGCCGAACAGGCGGCATCGCGGTCGGACTGGTACAGCATGGTGATCAGCGAACCGCGCGCCACCAGTTCATTGAGCATTTCGCGCAGCACCTCGTTGCCCACCACGTCCGCCAGCAGCACGTGGAAGTCGCCCAGCAGCTGCGAGCGCACCATATGGTCGCCCTCCAGCGAGCGGCGCTCCGCTTCCAGGTGTTTTTCCAGCCTGCGGTAATCGGCGGCGGTGGCCTTGGCCACGAACTCGCGCGCCAGCGCGCCCTCGATGATGCGCCGCGCGGCGAAGATGTCGCGCGATTCCTTCTCGGTCGGCTGGCTGACGAACGCGCCCTTGTCCGGCACGATCTGGATCAGCTTGTCCTTGGACAGGATCAGCAGGGCTGCGCGAATCTTGGTGCGGCTGACATGGTAGAGGCGCGACAAGGCTTCCTCGCGCAGCTTGGTGCCTGGGGGAAGTTTGCGCGCCGCGATGGCTGAAGCGATATCGTCGGCAATGTCGTTCGAGCTTGCGCCGCTGCTCTGCTTTTCTTCTGTGGCTGCGGTGAACGCTGACATGGAAATCGGACGGTGGATGATTCGCAATCATACATGCGCACGCATATATTGGCTATCACGCAAGTGATCTGTTCAGGCGGCCTGCAATCTGGATGGCAAGCGTGCCAGTCGCCGCGGCAGCGGCATTCGATAACGTCATGACGAAATCGGCGATCGTCCTGTCATGACTGAATTTGGTGTATATTTAGTCCGGTCGTCCCATTCCTGGAGCTGCCATGGCCGCCGCCGAACAAATCAAGCCCATTTCCTATCTGAAATCCAATACCACCGACATCGTGAACAGCTTCGATGCGGGCCAGGAAGAACCCATCATCATCACCCAGAACGGCGAAGCGAAAATGGTCGTCATGTCGATCGAAGCTTACCGGGAGTCCAAACGGCGGGTGGAGCGCATCGAGGAGCAGCATGCCTTCATGAAGCTGGTCGCACTGGGCAACAAGGAAATTGCCGCAGGCGGCATCGTTACCGAGGAAGAATTCCTGGCCGACCTCTACAGGGATTGAGCCGCCAGTGGTAAAGATCGTTGTCTTGAAGAGTGCGGCGGAAGATTTCGGCGAGATCAAGCAGGCCTATCGGCAGCGGCACACGGCCGACATGGTCCAACGCTTCCTTGCCGAGTTCCACAAGCTCTTCGAGCGGATGAAGCAGTACCCCGAAAGCGGCGTACTTGTCGAGGAAGCGCGAGCGGTCGGCGCCAACATCCGTCAGCACCTTTGCCAGCAGGTGCGTGTCATCCATCACTACGACAGGTCCGAAGATATCATTTATGTCCGCATGTTCCTGCCAACAAAAAAGAGCTTTGTCGAACACCTGACCAACCGAATCCTGCGTCCCTGAGTCGTCTCCGATCGCTGCGGCCGATCCGGCCGACTGCGCAGTTCAAACTCCGCCTCCACCCAGGAACAGAATTATCAGCAGTGTGATGATCTGCAATGCGGTGAAAACGAAACTTACCCACCGCGGCAACTTTTTTGCAAACACGAGCATGAGCAAATTAAAAGCCACAAGCACTGCGGGAATAGCAACGTAGAACGCGAACTGGCCAATGTCTGGCGAACCTTTTATGGCTTCTGGGTAGGCAGGGACATGTCGCTCGGCAACATCGAAAAGTCCAGAAACAAGTCTTGACGCCCAAATGACCAAAAAAAGGACATGCACAAGTCGTCGTTTTGGCGCTTGGCTTTCCAAAGGCAATTTGTTGATGGCCATGTCAATGCAACGACATTTCTGCGCGAATGTCGGGATAGTCAAAAATCAATAGTCCCATGTTTTGATTGTCATTGTATTTGGCCCAACATAGCCTGGTTGACTGAACGACGATAGCTCCCCCGGCAGCTACCGCGCCTTGCCCAATATCTCCTTCCTGAACCAGTCCTCCAGCATCTGCTTCTCATGGCTGTACTGCTCGTTGTTGTACTGGTTCGAGCCCATCAGGTAGTTCGGGTCGGCCAGTTTCGCCTCGCCGCTCTTGATCACCTGGCCGTTCTCCTCGATGCTGTAGCGCAGTTCCATGCGCGGCCAGTCGGCGCGGCCTTTCAGCACCCGCACGTCCTGGATCGCCACGCGGGGGAACTGGTCGCCCGCCAGGTCGATATCGCGGAATTCAATGTTCAGCTGCTGGCCGGCCGGCAGCTTTTCGGCCAGTTTCTCGATGGTTTCCCGGAAATGGATTTCCATCGATTCCCGGTCGCTCGAGAAGCGCGGCACATCGGTCATCTTCTCGGTATTCACGTACGTAACCTTGGCGCCCGCATGGGCCAGGCTGGCCGCCGCCAGCAGCACGGCAAGGCCCGCCGTGCGAATAAGCGTTTTCATGGCAAAGTCCTTTTCACTGTGTTTGCGGATTCAGGCCGGATTCGGCCGGGTAGACGCCGAATATACGCCCGATCGACCGCGCTTCAAGCGCCCCTTTGGAAACACATTGTGACAAGGAAGCCGGACGCGTGGAGCACAGCGCCGGTGCTGCCGCACCAGTCCGAAATGCGCACCCGCACCGTGTTGACGCATGCCGGCCGCAGGCATCGGGGAAACACCTCGAAACTTGCTGGCACGAAAATAGCATGACGCTATGCAGGATTCATAAAAGGGGAGGCGCATGACACTGCAGCAACTGCGGGATTTCGTGGCGGTCATCGAGCATGGCGGCTTCAGGGCGGCGGCACGCGCGCTGCTGGTCTCCCAGGCGGCGCTGACGAAAAGCATACTCAAGCTCGAAGCCGTGCACGGCGTGGAACTGCTGCTGCGCCTGCAGTCCGGCGTGTCGCTGACCGATCCGGGCCGGCAACTGCTCAGCTATGCCCGCGCCATCCTGCGCGATGTCGACGAGGCGATGGCCATGCTCGACACCAAACGGCTGGCCGAGCGCATGACGCTCGTCGTCGGCGCCAGTATCGACCCGGCGCTCACGCTGGTACCGCGCGTGTCCGAGGATTTCAAGCGCCGCAATGCGCATGCCAACGTGCACATCCAGTATGGCGCACCGGGCGACCTGGTCGACATGCTGCGCGAAGGGCGCATCAACCTTGCCGTTTCCGAACTGCCCGGCGGCCTGAACACGGGCAACCTGTGCGTCGAGCCGATCTACCGGGAAGCGCTGTTCATCGCCAGCCGCTCGGGCACGCAGGACACGCTCGACGGCGCCCAGTTCTCAGAACGGCCGTGGCTGGTGCTGGGCGAAACCAACAGCGCCAAGCACCCGCAGGACGCACTGCGCGACGTGTTCGCCCGCTGGGGCTGGCGGCTGCCGACCACCGTCTATTCGTCCAGCTCGCTGATTGCCGCGATCGACGAGGTGTCCAGTTCCGACACGTTCTGCCTGCTGCCCGAACGCATCTTCAGCCATCCGATCGCCGCCCGGCGCCTGCGCAAGACCTCGGTGGCCGGGCAGCCGGTGGCCGAACGCGAGGTGGCCATCATCACCAAGGGCTCGCGCCACCCGCAGGGCGGGGTGGCCGAGTTCGTGTCGATGGCGAAGTCGCTGGCGCGCATCAAGGACCTCGCCTTCGCCTGATGACCTGCCGCGGGCTGCGCCATCCTTACTGGCGCAGCTTGCGCACGTCGGCCGCCGTCAGCGCTGGCGCGTCCGGCTTGTCGAACGACTGGCGCACGTAGGTCACCACGGCGGCGATCTGCTCGTCGTCCATCATGCCAGCGAACGCTGGCATGCCCCGGTAGCCATTGGCCACGCGATAGACGATGTACTCCGGGCTCTGCACCAGCGGATTGCCGGCCAGCTTCGGATAAAAACCGGCGCCGCGCGCGCCTTCGCCCTTGGCCATGTGGCAGCCCTGGCAGGTGGCCGCATACAGCGCCTTGCCATCCTTCTGCGCGAAGCGGAAGCCGCTCGACATCTGCGGCACGTCCGCCGCGCCGGCCGCCGATGCCGCGAGCAGCAAGCAAGACAGTGCCGCGGCCAGCAATGGTTTCTTCATGCTGCGCTCCCTTTCATGGTGGCCTTCGCCTTGGCGTGCAGCCGGGTGATCGCGTCGTGCGCCGACAGCACGGCGCCTTCCTGCCAGCCGCCGATGAACGAGGCATGCTCGCCGGCCAGCACCAGCCGGTTGTCGATCGTGCACAGGTTGTCGTAATGCTGCGCGCGTGCCTGTTCGGTCCACATGCCCATGCAGCCGTTGATCCACGGCACCCGGTGCCAGCCCACGGTCACGCCGTTGTCGAACTCCTTCTCGTACTGCGCGTGCAGCTGGCCCCCCTGGCGCACCACTTCGCGCAGCCGCTCCTCGGGTTGCATCGCCGAGAATTCGAATGCGTTCGGCCCGAACATGTAGGCGCCCAGCACCACGGCCGGCCCTTTCGCATTGAAATTCGAGGCCGGGTAGCAGATCCGGTTGATCGGCTGGTCCGTGTAGGAAATGCCGCCGAAGATGCCTTCGTCCTGCTCCCAGAAACGCCGCTTGAACTGGAGGCCCGCCTTGAACGCCGCGGCATACGGCACCGCCGCGATCGCGGCCAGCAGTTCGGGCTTCGCCTTGACCTCGACCTGGCTCAGGATCGACAGTGGAATCGTGCACACGCACCAGTCGGCCTTCACCTTGCGGATACCGTGGCCCGGCTGGCGCGCATCCTCCACCGTCACGGTCACGCCGCGCTCGTCCTGGTCGATCGCCGTCACCTTCGAGTGGAACTGCACCAGCTGTTTTACTTGCCCGTACACGGCCAGCGCGATCTGGTCCATGCCGTGCTTCGGCTGGAAGATGCTGGTCTGGAATTCATATTCGTGGCCGGTGGCCAGGCTTTCCCATAAACGGGAAGACAACAGCTCGGCGCGGTTGCCCGGCGTCGAATACTGCGCGCGCGGCATCAGGCCGCCGCCGGGCGGCACGTCGTAGCCGCGCCGTTCGCTGGCGATGCGGTTCTTGCCGTACAGCATATCCTTGTCCAGCCCGCCGAACGATGCCAGCGATTCGAGCAGCTGTTCCTTCTCTTCCGCACTGATTTCGCCATCGAGGCGGCCCGCGCCCGCGGCCTTGGCCAGCAGTTCGCCCACGTGGCCGTTGTAGTCGGCCTGCACGGTGCGGTAGCGCTGCGGCTTGCCGCCAAAGGCATTCGTGCCATGCAGGTAGGCGTTGTAGTTCACCTGGATGAACGGCTCCAGCGGCACGTTGAAGCGGCGTGCATAGTCGAGCATGCCGTGGTGGTGGTAGGGCAGGCGCCACGGGCCCGGATTCACATACTCCCCTTTGGCGAACCCGCAGGTCTGCTCGGCGCCGCCCAGTTCGGTGTAGCGGTCGCCGCCGCGGATCGACCAGCTGCGCCCGCCGGCGCGGCCGTTGTACTCGAGTACCGTGACCTGGTAGCCGGCCTGGCGCAATTCGTAGGCCGCCACCAGCCCGGCAATGCCGGCGCCCAGTACCAGCACGCTGGCGCCCCTGGGCGCGCCATCGAGCCGCAACGGGCCGGTGAACGTGGACGCCTGGGCAAAGCCCAGCGACGTCATTGCGTGGTACATGGCTGTGCCGCCGAGCGTCTTGCCCAGCGTCGCCAGCATCTGCCGCCTGCTGACGCCCGCACCGCCCTCCGGACCTGTGCCCGCATTGCCATTTGCCCTGTGCTGCATCGTGCTCCTTCCGGGGATGAACTGAACAGCTTCATCCTCGGGCACGGCGGACGCCGCGTCGATGCGTCGATGGTGTTTGCGATTCCAATCCGGAATCACCCGATGCCCCGGATGGGGGAGTGTCAAACAGTTATGGTAGCGCTACATTGTGACGACCAGCACGGTTGCCGGTTTGTCCGCCCCCTGGCTGGTGCCACAGCGCCAAAGCAGTTCATGCCATCGACCTTCCCACAACCATAGGAAATTCCATCGTGCGTATGTCTCTCACCCACAAGGCCGTTGCTGTTGCTTCCCTGATCTTCGCCACTTCTGCAAGCGCCGATATCACTGCCTATACCAGCCAGGCAGCCTATCTCGCCGCCGTCGGCACAACCGGCGTCGACACGTTCGACGATTTGCAGTTGTGGAACTATCCCACTCCCGCACCGCGCAGCGCGGGCGATTTCGCGTACGCGGTCACGGCCGGGCCGGTCGTTAACGAATACTGGGGCGCCACCGACAACGGCAGCGACTGGTATATGTCTACCGGCTATTCGCACGACCAGCTGGCCTACGGCGGCTTCGGCCAGGATGTCGTCGGTGCCGGCGCCTTCGTCTTCGGCTCCTGGTACGACGGCACCTACCTGGAGGTCGGGGCCATCAAGGTCACGGCTACCGACAGCACGGGCGCCACGCTCACCCTGACGATCGACGCACCGCAGCTCGACTCGTTCGTCGGCTTTGTCTCCGACACGCACCTGACCTCGTTCACGGTCTGGAAGGACAACATCCCGGATTCGTTCGTCGCCGTCAACGACCTGCACCTGTCCGTGGCGGCGGTACCCGAGCCGGCCACCTACGGCATGCTGCTGGGCGGCCTCGCCCTGGTTGGCGTGGCGGCGCGCCGGCGGCGCCGGGCATAAGAGGGCGCGATGCCTGGCGGGGCTGCTGAACGCCATGCGGCCCTGGAACGGCTTGCCGTGCCGGCCGCGCTGGCAATGACGGCGTTGCGAAAGGCGCTGTCACCGAAAGTTGTTGAAACGCCCTGAACTTTCCAAGGTGTTCGTTGTCTGAGCAGTAGTGACAACGATACAGTGGAGTAAGTCATGGACAAAGATGTCTTCGGCAGGTTCCTGGTCAGGCTGCGCCGGCAACTGGCGAAATGTTCGCGGCAGCAGGTGAGGATCACGCATGACATGGTGGCATCCCATGCGGTCCGCTGGCTGTGCCTGGAGGCGATCGAGGCATTTGGCCGGCTCCGAACGGTGTGCCCGCACTGTCCCGGGAAGCGCTTTCACCGCCATGGCTTCGCTGCAGGCCTGCAACGCTACCGCTGCCTTGACTGCGGCCGCACTTTCAATGCGTTGACGCATACGCCGCTGGCTTTCCTGCGCCGCCGCGAGCGC
>DASVVD010000319.1:0-12596 GCA_036386715.1 Pseudoduganella sp. | reverse complement strand
CCGCGCACAGGCGCACCAGCTGCGCGACTTCGTCGACGCTGCCGGGGCGCAGCACGGCGCGCGCGGCGCCGGTGAAGCGGCCGCGCCAGTCGCGCAGGAAGGGTGCCATGTCGGCCGGCGCATGCAGCACGAAGGCGGCGCCGGTGATCGCGCGACAGCGGTCCAGGAACCCGGGCGTCGGGCTGTCAGCGGATGCGCGCCCGGCGTGCGTGTCTGCAGTGTCGGCCATGTGTCGGTCGTCCCGGTCGTGTCGGTGGTATCAGTTGTGGCCGTTGCGGCTGCGGGCGACCTTGTCGAGCAGTTCGCGCGCGGCCTTCCTGGCGGCCCGCTTGTACGGGTGCACGTAGAGCAGCGCACAGCAGAAGAACACGGACACCAGCACCGCTTCGCCCCAGCCGAGCCACGGCATGGCCGTGTCGCTGTAGCCGCGCACCACGCCTTCGGCCAGGTAGGCCAGGATCATCATCGACGACCATTGCAGCGTGTACAGGTCGCGTTTCAGCACGCCGATCAGCGGGAACAGCAGCGGCACGGTTTTCAGGACCAGCCACGAGCCGCCCGGCTTGAGCGGTGCCAGCACGGTTTCCCACAGCAGGCACCAGGCGATCAGCACGGCCACGCTGAGCAGCGCGCCCCACCACAGGATTTTCTGCTGCGCGCCGTACATTACCGGCTCCGCAGCTTGACGGCCGTCTCGGCCAGGCGCTTGCCGAGGGCGACGGCAATGCGCTTTTCCTCGTCGGTGACCGGCTTGCGGCCGTCCACGCCGGCCCAGTGGCTGGCGCCATACGGCGTGCCGCCGCTGGAGGTGGTCATCAGGTCGGGGTGCGTATACGGCAGGCCGAGCACGACCAAGCCATGGTGCAGCAGCGGGATGATCATCGACAGCAGCGTCGATTCCTGGCCGCCGTGCAGGCTGCCGGTGGAGGTGAACACGCAGGCGGGCTTGCCGGCCAGGCTGCCGGACAGCCACTGGCTCGACGTGCCGTCCCAAAAATATTTCATGGCCGACGCCATGTTGCCGAAGCGGGTGGGCGAACCGACGGCGATGCCGGCGCATTCGTCCAGGTCGGCCAGCTCCACGTAGGGCGCGCCATCGTCGGGCACCTCCGGCGCGGTGGCTTCGGTGACGGTGGAGACCGCAGGCACGGTGCGCAGCCGGGCATCGCAGCCCGGCACGCTTTCGATGCCCTGGGCGATCAGCTCGGCCAGCCTGCGGGTGGCGCCGTGCCGGGAATAGAACAAAACAAGGATAGTCAGGTTGGACGCGTTCATCGTTGGTATTATAGAACGCTTTACAGGGCGAGCAGGGGCAGGAACCATTTGAAGCAACGTATATCCTCTATATACCAGTATCTGACCCACGGCGTGGCCGAGCTGCGCGCGCTGTCGTGGGCCGAAGTGCGCGACCTGTGCCTGTTCGCGCGGCGCCGGCTGCGCGAGGAAAGCCTGCCGCAGGTGGCCGGCGGCCTCACGTTCACCACCGTGTTCGCCCTGGTGCCGATACTGACGATCGCCCTGGCCGTCTTCACCACCTTTCCGATGTTCGCCACGTTCCGCTCGGCGCTGGAGGCGTATTTCATCCAGAGCGTGATGCCGAAGGCGATTTCCAGCACCATCCTGTCGTACCTGACCACCTTCGCGGCGCAGGCAACGCGCCTGTCGGCGGTGGGCGCGGTGACGCTGATCGTGACATCGGTGGCGATGATGACGATGATCGAGCGCGTGTTCAACCGCATCTGGCGCGTCAAGGCGGAGCGGCGCTGGACGCGCCGCATCCTGGTCTACTGGGCGCTGATCACGCTGGGGCCGCTGCTCATCGGTGTGTCGATCTCGCTGTCCACCGATTTTTCCTCGGCCACGTCGAGCCTGGTCGGCAACGTGATGGGCGCGCTGGCGTATTCCATCCTGTCGCTGCTGCTGACCACCGCCGCCTTCACGTTCCTGTACGTTACCGTGCCGAACAAGGTCGTCGACTGGCGCGATGCGCTCGCTGGCGGCGTGCTGGCCGGCCTGGCGTTCGAGCTGGCCAAGCGGGGCTTTGCCGTGTTCATCACCGAGTTCCCGACCTATTCGCGGATCTACGGCGCGCTGGCCGCGCTGCCGCTGTTCCTGCTGTGGGTGTACCTGTCGTGGATGATCACGCTGGTCGGCGCGCTGCTGACCGCCGCGCTGCCGGTGGTCAAGTATGAGCGGTGGTGGTACGAGCCGGTGCCGGGCGCTGCCTTCGTCGATGCGATGGCCGTGCTGAAGGTGCTGCACGGCGCCAGCCGCTACGGCGACACGGCGCTGGTGTCCGCGACCGTGCTGCGGGCCCGCACGCGCATCGGCTTCGACGAACTCGATACGCTGCTGGAACAGATGCAGGACAAGGGCTGGGTGGGCCGCGTGCGCACCGAGCCGGCACCGCGCGTGCAGTTCGGCAAGCACGTCAACGACACCGGCGACAACTGGGTGCTGCTGGCCAACCCGGACACGCTGGCACTGGCCGAGGTCTACCGCCTCTTCGTGTTCGGCGGCATGCCGGTCAATGCCGGCGTGGCCCAGGAGTCGGACGATCCGCGCGACGTGGCGGCGCGCGGCGATGCGGCGCGGCTGGCGCGCAGCGTCGAGGATGCGGTCGAAGCCGGCCTCGGGCTCACGCTGGGCGACCATTTCGGCCCGGCCGTTGGCCGCGCCGGCGAGACCGTCGCGGGCTGACCGGACATGGCCGTGCGGACTTGTGCGGTGCAAGGCTGGATTTTTTCACGGGCATACGCTACATTGCCCGGGAAGGCATAGAATAAAAACACTCATTCACGCGGACAGGACGGCCACCATGAAAGTCTCAGAAATCCTCCAAGTCAAGGGCAACATCCTTTACACCATCACGCCGGACCAGCCGCTGTCGGAGGCCGCAACCACGATGGCCGAAAAGGACATCGGTTCGCTCGTGGTGATGGAATATGGCGACCTGGTCGGCATGCTGACGTTCCGCGAGGTGCTCAAGGCGTTGCACGCGAACGAGGGTTCGGTGGGCGGCGGCACCGTGCGCAAGCACATGGATGACCACCCGATCACCGTCACGCCCGATACCGAGGTCAACGAAGTGCGCCGCATCATGCTCGAGAAACATGCGCGCTACCTGCCGGTGATGAACGCAAAGACACTGCTCGGCGTGATCTCGTTCTACGACGTGGCGCGCGCCGTGCTTGAAGCGCAGAGCTTCGAGAACCGCATGCTGAAGGCGTATATCCGCGACTGGCCTGCCGAGCAGGATGAGGCGACCAGCTGAAGGTGGCATGCACGGTGACATGCACGGTGGCATGCAAAAGGTGACCCTGCAATAAAAAACGCTGCTTCGGCAGCGTTTTTTCATTGCTTCGAACTTCCCGGGATTCAGGCCTGCAACTGCAGCTGCGCCTGGCCGGCCAGCCAGTCCGACATCTCGTCGGCGCCCATCGGCCGGGCGAACAGGAACCCCTGGGCCAGCGGGCAGCCCAGCTGTTGCAGCACGCGCGCCTGCTGCTCGTCCTCGACGCCTTCGGCGACCACCGACAGGCCGAGGTTGTGGCCCAGCGCGATCACCATTTCCGCAATGCTGCTGCCGCGCGCGGAGCCGGTGATTTCGGTCACGAACGCGCGGTCGATCTTGAGCCGGTCGATGCGCAGCCGCTGCAAGTGCGACAGCGACGAGAAGCCGGTGCCGAAATCGTCGATGGCGATGTGCACGCCGGTTTCCTTGACCTGGGCCAGCATCTCGATGAACGTGTCCGGCTCTTCCATGGCCATCGATTCGGTGATTTCCAGTTCGATATAGCGCGGCGGTGCGCCCGTGTCGGCCAGCGCGGTGCGCAGCATCTGCAGGAACTGCGGGTGACGGAATTGCACCTGCGACACGTTGACCGACATCGTGAAGTTCTCGTGCCCGGCGGCGCGCAGGTGCACCAGCTGGGCGCAGGCGGTGCGCAGCACCCATTCGCCGATGTCGATGATCAGGCCGGAATACTCGGCGATCGGGATGAAACGGTCCGGTGGCACCAGCTTGCCGTCCTCGGTCCTCCAGCGCAGCAGCGCCTCGGCGCCGACCGGGCGGCGCGTGGCCAGGTCGATCTGCGGCTGGTAGGCCAGGAACAGCTCGTGCTTGCTGAAGGCGGAACGCAGCGCATGCATCATGCGCACCCGTTCGCGGATCTCGACACCCATGTTGCGCGTGAAATAGAAATAGCCGGCGCGCTGCTGCGACTTGGCGCGTTTGAGCGCGATGTCCGCATCCTTCAGCGCATCGGTGCCGCTGCCGTCGTGCTCGGCCAGCCGCACCAGGCCCAGCGTGGCTGCGACCTGTACCGTCTGGCCTTCGATCTCGAACGGCTGCTGGAACAGGGCGAGGATGCCGGCGGGGTGCACCCGGCCGGCGTCGCCCAGCACGCCGAAGATGTCGCCGCCGATGCGCGCCACCGTCAGGTGCCGGCCCACGCTGTTCTGCAGCCGCGCCGCCACGGCGGACAGCAGCAGGTCGCCGAAGGCATGGCCCAGCGCGTCGTTGGTCTCGGCGAAATGGTCCAGGTCCACCAGGCACAGCGTTGCATCGGTGCAGGCCGGGCCTGCCAGCGCCGCATCGAGGATCTCGATCAGGCGGGTGCGGTTCGGCAGCTTGGACAATGTGTCGTAGAAGGCCGCATCGTGCAGGTGCGACAGCAGTTCGACATTGTCGAGCCCCACGGCCACCTGCGCGGCAAACACGTCGAGCAGCCGTTGTTCCAGCTCGGCGGTGCGGCGCGGCATGTCGAGCAGCGCGGCGAAAGTACGGCAGGACTTGCCGGCCAGGTACAGCGCCACGGCGTCGTCGGCATAGACATTGCGCCGTTCGGCCAGCGCAAGCGCCAGGGCGCGCGGCAGCGGCGGATCGGTGTCGGGGCCCAGCAGGCGTCCCTCGCACGGATGCCAGGCACCGCAGGCGGCGACCGCGTGCACGGTGCCGGTCTCGCCCTGCACGCACACCAGCCCGCTGGCCTCCTGGCCCGGGCGGCCCAGCAGCGCAGCTGCCTGGGCCAGCGCGCCGGCGGCGAAATCGCGCACGCCATGCAGGCCCGTCAGCACGGTGCCGGCCTCCACGATACGGTTCAGGCCGCGGCGGCTGTCGTCGATGCGCCTGATCTGTTCATAGGAGCGGATCGCCGCCGTCACGGTCGTGTACAGCTTGATGCGGGTCAGTTCCGACTTGGTCTTGTAGTCGTTGATGTCGAAGTCGCGGATCGCGTCGATCTCGGGCGCATAGCCCGGCTGGCCGGTGCGCAGGATGATGCGCACGTCCGCCAGCTTCAGCGTTTCGCGGATATGGCGCACCAGGTGCAGGCCGGCGTCGTCCTGTTCCATCACCACGTCGAGCAGGATCACCGCAATGTCGCGCTCCTGGCGCAGCAGTTCACGGGCCTGCGCGGCCGAGTAGGCGTGCACGAATGCCAGCGGCCGGCCCTGGATATCCAGGTTGCCGAGTGCAAAGGTGGTGGTGGAGTGCACGTCCTCGTCGTCGTCGACGATCATCACGTGCCACGCGCTGCGCCCGGTGGTCGCGGGTGGCAGGGCGGGCGACTCGTCCAGGAAGACGAGCTCGTCCGGATGTCCGACTTCCGGTGCGTCGTTTCCGGCGCCGGCGGGAGTTCTCGATGGGGGCATGCGTCGTTCTCCAAGATGAGGGCTTCCGGTCCCTTTATAGCGGATTGGGCAGGATTCCGGCGCAACTTCCACATTATAAGCAGGTATGCTAATTGCTGTGTGGAAAGTGTGGTACATATGGCACGCGGCATGCAATCCGGCATTTGCTGGATCGCATGCTGCTAAAGCGGTAAAATTGCCAGTTCTTCCGCTCTTTCAGATTGATCTCATGTCCGGCAATTCCTTTGGCAAGCTGTTTACGGTAACGACTTTTGGCGAATCTCACGGCCCGGCGATCGGTTGCGTCATCGACGGCTGCCCGCCGGGCCTGGCGCTCACCGAAGCCGATATCCAGCCCGAGCTGGACCGGCGCAAGCCCGGCACGTCGCGCCATGTCACCCAGCGCCAGGAGCCCGATGCGGTGCAGATCCTGTCCGGCGTCTACGAAGGCTTCACCACCGGCACGCCGATCGCGCTGCTGATCCGCAACGAAGACCAGCGCAGCAAGGACTACGGCAATATCGTCGAAAGCTTCCGCCCGGGTCATGCCGACTACACGTACTGGCACAAATACGGCGTGCGCGACCCGCGCGGCGGCGGCCGCTCGTCGGCGCGGCTGACGGCGCCCGTGGTGGGCGCGGCTGCGATCGCCAGGAAATGGCTGAAGGAGCAGTTCGGCACCGAATTCGCCGGCTGCATGCGCCAGCTGGGCGATATCGAGGTGCCGTTCCAGGACTTTGCCCATGTGCCGAACAACCCGTTCTTTGCCGCCACGGCCGATGCGGCGCTGATCACGCGGATGGAAGACTACATGGACGCCCTGCGCAAGGATGGCGACTCGATCGGCGCCCGTATCGATGTGGTGGCACGCAATGTGCCGGTCGGCCTGGGCCAGCCGATCTACGACAAGCTCGACGCCGACATCGCCTATGCGATGATGGGCATCAACGCGGTGAAGGGCGTGGAAATCGGTGCCGGGTTCGCTTCGGTGGCGCAGCGCGGTTCCGAGCATGGCGACGAACTGACCCCGCAGGGCTTCGTGGGCAACCATGCCGGCGGCGTGCTGGGCGGCATCTCGACCGGGCAGGACATTACGGTATCGATCGCGATCAAGCCGACCTCGTCGATCCGCACGCCGCGCCGCTCGATCGACAAGGCGGGCAATCCGGTCATGGTGGAAACCTTCGGCCGGCACGACCCCTGCGTGGGCATCCGCGCCACGCCGATCGCCGAGGCCATGCTGGCGCTGGTGCTGATGGATCATGCGCTGATGCACCGCGCCCAGTGCGGCGACGTGCGGGTGGCCACCCCCGATATCGCCCGCCAGCCCTGAGGCGGGTCTTTTCGATGCCGGCCTGAACGCCGGCCTCAGGCGGCGCGGCTGTTTTGCAGTTCGGCCTGGTGCCGCCGTTCGATGGCCTTGACGACCAGCGCGCGCAAATCGTTCAGCAGTGCGAATTCGGTCTGCGACAGTGCGATCGGCGGATAAGTGTCATCCCAGTCGCCATACAGGAAACCGGCCGGCTGGCCGTTCGACGACAGCGGCAGGATCACGAAACTGCTGGCCTGGGCCAGGCCGGCCTGCCACCATTCGGGCAGCTTGGCGGCGAATTTCGGGTCGCGCGCATTCTCGATGAAGATCACGCGGTCATTGCTCAGCGCCGCGTGGAACACATTGGCCTGGTAGGCATCGTCGAAGGCCATTGCCGCCATGCGGTCCTTCGGGATGTTGCCGAAGCACATCCGCGCCACGTAGCGGTTTTCGCGCCGGTTGCGCACGAAGGCGACCGCGCGCGAAAAGTTCAATCCCTGGTACACCGTTTCCAGTGCCGCCGAGACCATCTGGCCCGGGCTGGCGGTGGCGAGCATGTCGCGCATGTCGGCCAGGCCGCTCTCGAGGACCCGGTTGCCGGCCGCACGCTGGCGCGTCCGCGCCGCTTCCTTCTCGCGCCGTTCGAGCGGTTTCGACAGCGGCGCGATCGCCAGTTCCTCGGCCGCCGTTTCGCGGGCCTGGGCGAGGGCGCCGCGCACCAGCCCGGGGTCGAGGCCCAGCATGGGCGCGAAGGCCGCGCTGAGCCGCTCCAGCTCGGCGGCGCCGGCTTCGTCGTCGTGCCACAGCGCGGCGGCGCAGTGCCCCGCCAGCGTGGCGATCCCGGCCACCCAGTCGGCCGGGGCCAGCGACGGTTCGCACGGCGCGGCTGCCGGTGCCGTGCCGCTATCGTCCGGGCCGGCCACCTCGGCCAGCTCGGCCACCCTGGGCGCTTCGATGACGCGCATGCCGGCGACCAGGTTGCGCGGCAGGTTCCAGCGCTGCGCGGCAGCCATGCCGATGTCCGCCAGGCCGAGGCCCAGCAATGCCGGTGCTGCCGCATCTTCGTTGCCGGGGCCGCCGCGCTCCTGCAGCCTGGCCCATTGTTCGGGCAGGTAGAACGTGACCATCATCCGGCCCAGCGTATGCAGCATGGAGCAGACCACCGCCAGCTCCGTTTGCGGGCTGCGCACGGTGGCGGCCAGCCCGCGCGCCACCAGTCCGGCCAGCACGGCTTTTTCCATTTCGATGTGCGCCGGGGGCGAGTCGGCCGCATTGGCGGACAGTTCCTCGACCAGCTTCAGGCCCAGCGCCAGGTGGCCGATGGCCTCGGTACCCAGTACCAGCACCGCCTTGCTGACGGTGGTGACATGCCCGCCGAACGCCGCATACATGCTGCTGTTGGCCAGGCGCAGGACCTTGTTGGTCAGGACGGGGTCGGACAGCACCGTTTCGGTCATCGAGAAGGCGCTGTCGTCCTCGCCGCGCATGGCGCCGAGCACCGCGCCGATGGCTTTCGCGAAGCCGGGCATGTCGCCCTGGCGGCGCGTGCGCTCCCACAGCAGCGCCAGGGTCTGTTCCCCCTGGGCGCCGATGGCGGCGCTGCCCGCGCCGGGAGCGGCGACCGGGTGCGCGTTCATCGGGCCACCCGCAGCATGTCGGTGGGGGCCACGTCCGCGCGCATCACCTCTTCGTAGTGACGGTCGTTCAGCGCGGCGATGGCCACATTGGCGGCCATCGGCTTGCCGGTCAGGTAGCCCTGGATATAACGGCAGCCGCGCTCGGTCATATAGGCGAGCTGCTCCTCGGTTTCGACCCCCTCGGCGACGACCGACAGCGACAGGTGCCTTGCCAGGTCGAGCACGGCGTTGCAGATGGCGCCGTCCTTCTGCGAGCCGGGCAGGTCGCGGATGAAGGCGCGGTCGATCTTCAGCACCGAGATCGGGAACCGCTTCAGGTAAGCCAGGGACGAGTAGCCGGTGCCGAAATCGTCGATCGCGATGCGGGCGCGGCGCTCGGCCATCTTGCCGAGAATGGTTTCGGCATGGGCCGGATCGATCATCAGCGTACCCTCGGTAATTTCCAGCACGAGGTGTTCGCCGGACAGGCCGGAGTAGGAGATGGCGTCGTCCAGCACGTCTAAAAACTTGTCATTAAGAAATTGTCGGGGGCTGATATTCACAGAGATGTAGAGCGGCCGTTTCGCCACTTCCTGGAATTGCCTGAGCTGCACGCAGGCCGCTTTCAGTGCCCACGCGCCCAGCAGATTGATCAGGCCGTTGGTTTCGGCGATCGGAATGAAACGTGCCGGCGAGACCATGCCGAGCGTGGGGTGTTTCCAGCGCATCAGCGTTTCGAATCCTTCGATCTCGCGCGTGCGGGCGTCGACGATCGGCTGGTAGTGCAGCAGGAACTCGCCCTCGCGCACGGCCTGGAACATGGCCGCCTCGAGCGGGATATCGTGTCCCGAGGGGGCGTTGTCGCCGGGGCTGTACACCACGCAGCGGGCCTTGCCGGTTTCCTTTGCCCGCGACAGCGCGGCATCGGCCAGCGCGACGATGCGCAGGTCGTCCTCCGCGTGCAGCGGGTAGACGGCCACGCCGACCGATGCGCCGATATGGATCTTGTGTGCGTCGACTTCGAACGGCGCCTGCAGGATGGCGAGCAGGCGGCCGGTGACGAGGCGCACCTGCTGCTCGGAGAACGTGCCCGGCAGGACTGCCACGAATTCGTCGCCGCCCACGCGCGCCAGCGTATCGCTGTCGCGCAGCGTCTTGCGCAGCCGCGCCGCGGCCAGGCGGAGCACGGCGTCGCCGGTGGGATGGCCGAGGCCGTCGTTGACTTTCTTGAAGCTGTCGAGCCCGATGGCGGCCACCGCGAAGCCCTGGCCCGAGCGGCGCGCCTGGGCGATCGTCATGCGGATGCGGTCGGCCAGCAGCAGGCGATTGGGCAATCCGGTGAGCGTGTCGTGCGTGGCCATGTGCCGCAGGCGTTCCTCGGTAGCCTGCTGGACGGACAGGTCGCGGCCCACCGCCAGCACGCCGGAGATGCCGTCCGCATGCGGGTAGGTGGACAGGCGCAGGTCGAACCACACCTCGCCGTCCGCTGGCTGCAGGCGCAGTTCCAGCCGCGCCACCCCGGTCTCTGCAAGCCCGGCCAGCGCGTTCTTCAGCGCCGCACTGTCGAGGCCTGAGACAAAGGCCGCCAGCGGCCGCCCCACGACCGGCCCGTCCGCGCCAAGCAGCACAATGGCACGCCGGCTTGCGAACAGGACCTGCCCGCGCGGATCGAGCCGGAACACGATGTCGCCGGCTTCTTCGAGCATGCCGTCGACAGCGTGCCGGGCATTGTCCGGCAATGGGAGGGTGGAACTGGAAAGCATGGGGTTGCTGTACTGTTGTATGGTATCTCTTGCAGTGATTCCTGCAGTACGCGCGATCCGGGCGAGACAGCCGGTCACGTGTGCGTGAATGTAACACTTTATGCGTGGAAACTAAATGAAACGCGGCAACTTTTTCGCAGGCAGTGGCAAGTTCCGGTCAGAATGTTGCTTTACCGCGCCAGGATGCCCCGGTCATTTTATCGGACTATCGTGAGGTCCGGCCTGTCGCCGTGGTTCTTGCAACACCATTTTCCATCGTCCAGGCTGGGAAAAACACACTAGTCGCTGGGCCGCCAGCGGACGCTGCGATGCACCGTTTCGATGCCCATGAAGTGTTCAACGGCGTGCCCCCGTTCGGCAACCTCAACCTGTTCGCCTGCGACTCCGCGTTGCGCGAAGCAGTCGGGCGCGAGGGTGCCGCCGCTGCGGTGGAAGGATTGCTGGCGCTCGGCGCGCAGCTGGGCCGCGAGGAAACGCTCGACCTGGCCCGGCTGGCCAACCTGCATGCGCCGGTGCTGCACAATTTCGACCGCAACGGCCGCCGCATTGACGAGATCGAATTCCATCCGCCTGGCACGCGCTGCTGGAACTGCTGGTCGGCGCCGGCGCGCATGCTTCGACCATCCGGACGATCCGGCCGAAGCACTGCTGGCGCGCGTGCTCACGCCCGCCGGCAAGTACTGGATCTGCAAGCGCGGCCCCGGCTTCGGCGCCGAGGCGATAGAGGTGCTGGCCGCCGAACTGGCGATCGCCGGGACGGCCAATGCCGACTACGCCTGCTTCACCGGCCGACTGAACCGGGAACTTGCCGGTTTGCAGCCGACGAAGCCGGCGCCCGCGTGCTGGCCGAACGCATCGTGCTTGCGGTGCAGGCGGGTCTGCTGTTGCGGCACGCGCCGGCCTTCGTGGCGTCGGCCTTCGTTGCGTTGCGTCTGGCGCGGGAGCAGGGCGGGGCGTACGGCAGGCTGCCGGCTGGCACCGACTGCGCCGCGATCCTCGAGCGCGCGCTGCAGGCCGCCTGAGTTTTTTCGGCCGCGGCATGGACAGTCCGCGTGGCAGGCTGGGATAATGCGGGACACAAACCGCCCGCACCCCAATAATATGAAACAAGATCCGCGCTTCCCGAACCTGTTCATCACCGACCATCCGCTGATCCAGCACAAGCTGAGCCACATGCGCGACAAGGCAACGTCGACCCGCACGTTCCGCGAACTGCTCAAGGAAATCACGCTGCTGATGGGCTATGAAATCACCCGCGACCTGCCATTGACCACGCGGGAGATCGAAACGCCGTTGATGACGATCGATGCGCCCGTGATCGCGGGCAAGAAGCTGGCCGTGGTGCCGATCCTGCGCGCCGGCATCGGCATGAGCGATGGCTTGCTGAACCTGGTGCCGTCGGCACGCGTGGGCCACATCGGCGTGTTCCGCGATCCGGAAACGCACCACCCGGTGGAATACCTGGTGCGCCTGCCGGACCTGGTCGACCGTATCTTTATCCTGTGCGACCCGATGGTAGCGACCGGCAACTCGGCGGTGCACGCCATCGACGTGCTGAAAAACCGCGGCGTGCCCGACGACCAGATCATCTTCCTGGCGCTGGTGGCCGCGCCGGAAGGCATCCAGGTGGTGCAGAACGCCCACCCTGGCGTGAAGATCTACTGCGCATCGCTCGATTCCCACCTGAACGAACATGCCTACATCGTGCCCGGCCTGGGCGACGCGGGCGACCGCATCTTCGGCACCAAGTAAGCCATGGCGACGCCGCTCGATCCGGATTACCGCGCTCACCTGCAGCGGCTGTCGGACATGTTCGCCGCCAGCATCCCGGCGCGGATGGCGGCGATCGGCGATGCGCTGGCGGCGGCGGGCACCAAGCCGGACCGCCAGCAGCTCGAGCAGCTGCATGGCGCGCTGCACACCGTGGCAGGCTCGGCCGGTTCCTTCGGCTTCACGGTGCTGGGCGACCAGGCGCGCCGGCTCGAACAGGCCGTGCGCGGGCTGATCGATGACGTATCGGCTGGTGAGGCGGCTGGTGAATCCGATTGGGCGGCACTGGTACCGCAGGTCGTTGCCTATCTTGACTGGGCAAGGATTGGTCCCCGCAGAACAACATATCTGACGCACGATTGACTTTAATCAAACAGTCACGGCAGATATTGTCTATAGTTACACATATGCCGAACGACGCGAGGGCATTCTCGCGAGGCGGGCATGTCGATTGTGCAATGGGGTTACCTTCGTCCGATCGATCTGTCGTCTCCCGAGCAC
>DASVVD010000318.1:0-6910 GCA_036386715.1 Pseudoduganella sp. | reverse complement strand
CCGGTCGATGCGCGATAGCTGGTCGATCAGCCACGATGGCGCCGGCGCCGAGAAGCGCACCACCGACAACAGACTGTCATCCTTGGTATTGGGCGCGTCCACGCATTCGGGCACGATGAAGTGGCGATAGCGCTCCTTCTCGGCCAGGCGGTACGCGGCGGCCGCGTCGGACCCATTCTCCAGCAGCACCACGGAAGCGTAGCCGCCCAGTACCCCCTCGACGGCACCCTGCCACTTCGGATCGGTGACTTCGACGATATCGGACAGCATGGCGTGCGCGATGTTCGCATCGCGCAGCACGCGGCGCATCTGCCGCACGTTGTCCGGCTCCGGCATCGCTGTCTTGCCCTGCAGCGCGGCGATGGTGGCCTTGTCGGTGGCGATGCGCGTCGACACGGTATCGCGCGCGGCGCGCAGGCGCGCCAGTTCGGCTTCCTTCGCTTCCAGCTGCGCGGCCACGTCGGCCACGTCGGCACCGGACTCGGCGGCCAGCTTCTGCAGCCGCGACTTCTGTTCGATCAGGCTGTCCAGCGGCTTCAGCCGGGCGTTCAGGGCCGACAGGCGGGTCTGCAGCACCGTCGATTCCTGTTCGAGGACCGTTTCCTGCTGCTGCGCCTGCTGCAGCAGCAAGGCTTGCCGCTCGACTTCGCGGCGGCGCTCGGCGATCTGCTGGTCGACCTGCGCCAGCGGCTTCTTGCCTTCGCGCAACTGGCGGCCGACATTGGCCGCCTTTTCGCGCGCCTCGTGGTATTCGAGCGACGGCAGCACCTCTTCCTGCAGGTTGCGGCGCTCCTTGTGCAGGGTTTCCCACTGGTGGTAGTTGGCCACGCGCAGGCGCAGGCCTTCCAGGTTCGCGCGCGAGCCTTCCAGCTCGGCCTCGAAGCGCTTCAGCTCTTCCTCGGTATCGCGCTGGTGGCGCTTGGCCTCGTCGTAGGCATCGAGCACCTCCTTGTCGCCGAACACCTGGAACACCAGGTCGAGCAACTGGCGCGGCGCGTATTCGCACAGCTTGTCGGTCTCGCCCTGCTCCAGGGCCAGCACCTTCGCCATGGCCGGCGACAGGCCGGCATTGGCGAGGCGCTTGCGATAGTTCTCGACGCCGAGCCAGTCGTTCGCTTCGGTGACTTCCTCGATCTCGACGTTCCCCGGGCGCATCAGGTACTGGCGCTTCCAGTCGCCGCCGTTCTTCTGGATCTGGCAGAACAGCGTGACTTCATCTTCCGAGAAGAAGCCGCTGGACCGGAACGGCCGGTTCGACAGCTGGCGGCCGGACGGCTTGTTGTCGACCACGGCGCGCAGCCAGGCGTTCTGCTGGCCGGAATGCCGCGCGTAGTGTTTATAAGTGCGGCCCATCGAGCAATCGAGGCCGAACAGCGTGCGCAGCGCGTCCAGCAGCGTGGTCTTGCCGGAGCCGTTCTGGCCGGCGATCGTGATGATCTTGGCGTCCAGCGGGATGTTCTTGATGCGCTGCCAGTAATCCCAGTGGACCAGCTCCAGCGATTTGATGTGAAACATGCGTCAGCTCCGGTTCTCGGGTTCGTTGGCGGCGGTGGAGGCCAGGCCGGCGTCGCGGATCGCGGCCTCCACTTCGTCGACGACCGTGTCGTCGACAGGCGTGTCGTTGGCCGCGGCCAGCACGGCGCGCGGAATATGCACCACCTGGGCCGGCGCGCGCTTGAACACGTCCGCCAGGGCACCGCTGATGATGCGTTCCTTCAGCAGGTCGGTATCCATCAGCAGGTCCAGCAGCGGGCCTTCCACCAGGATGTCGCCGCGCCGTTCGATGAAGCCCAGCTTGGACAGGATGCCCAGGTTCATGTCCATGCGCGTCTTCTTGCCCAGCTTGTCGCCGAAGTCGGCCAGCAGCGCCTTGTACGGAATGCCGATCGAGGTGTCTTCCGCGCGCGGTACCGGCTTCTCGCTGCCGAACATGTCGTCCTGGTTGTCATCGGCGTGCTGGTGGGTTTCCTGGCGCTCGCGCTTGGGCAGGATGATCAGCGCCCACAGCACCACCAGCAGCGCCACGCCGTCGCGCGCCAGGCCGAAGTTATTGTTCTGCCAGGTATCGCGCGCGCCGAAGATCTTCGGCTCGATCGCGCGGTGCAGCGCCAGCGTGACATGGTCGGCGTACACGTTGTCCAGCAGTTTCAGGCCGGTGGCGAGCAGGCGCGCGTCCACCTCCTGGCGGAACAGTTCGTCGGACAGCGCGCGTTTCACCAGCTTGTCGTCGCGGCGCAGGGTCTGATGCGTCAGCAGGCGCGCGATCAGGATTTGGGAATCATCATTCATATAGTCACTCGCATGGGTCAGCCCGCGGCCTTGCCGTTGTCGTTCAAATCAAGGGAGAGGTTCGCCAGTGTCATCGCGGCCACTTCCATGTCGTCCAGCTGCACCATCATGTCGGTCGGCGCGAACTGCAGCGGCAGCCGCGCCAGGTCGGCGGTGGCGCCCTGCAGGCTCGATTCGCCCTCATCACCCAGCAGCGGCAGCATCGACGCGCGGTACGACGCCACCGCGAAACTGGCCGGCAGCAGCGCTTCGTGCACCTTGATGTCCCGCGGCGCTTCCCCGGCACCGCCACGCAGGCTGTTCAGCGAGGCGAAGTCCGACAGGCGCGCCAGCCAGTCGTCCAGCTCGCGCTGCATGTCCTGGTCTTCGTTCACCGCCAGCGGCGCGTTCTCGCCGGAAGGCAGGCCGGAAACGGCGGTGGCCACGCGCTCGGTGAGCAATTCGGTTTCGGCCACGTCGATCATTTCCGCCGGCGTGATGAACAGCGGCTTGACCGGCTGCTCGATGGCGTCTTCGGCCAGCGATGCCAGGTCCTGGTGCGCCAGCAGCCAGCGCTTGATGTCGGTCGTCGACAGGCCGGACTGGCCGAGGTGCACGCGCTGCCGCTCGATCTGGTTCAGCGCGCGCGAGAACATGCCCTGCATGTTCAGCAGCGAACTTTGCGCGCGGCCGATCGCCTGGGCGGCACGGTGGGTGGCGGCATCGGCGTTTTCGTCGCTGGTGATCGCGCGCAGGATCTCGGAGCCCTTCTCGACCCAGTCGCACGCGGTGTGCCACCGGGCCTGCGATTCGCGCAGCTGGAATTCGGAACCGGACGCGATGGCGTCGCGGAATTCCTCGGTGAGATCGGTCAGGCGGCCCAGCAGGTGCTGCAGCTGCTCGGTGGTGATGCCACCCACCGCCTGCGTGCCGGCCACCTGCGACAGCAGGAAACTCATGCCGGCGTCGTCTTCCTGCTGGCCCAGGTTGAGCAGGCTGTCGATCGACGAGAGCACGTTGCGCGCCATCGGCGTCACGCGGTAAACGCCCTGCTGCGCATCCCAGGCCAGCAGCCCGTTGGTGCGCAGGCGCATCAGCACCGTCTCGAGGCTTTCCGGCAACAGGTAAGCCAGGCGGGTGTTGATGTCGGCCCGCGAGAACGCGGTGGAGGCCGTGTCGTTGGCCAGTTCTCGCAGCACCAGCAGGCGCACCAGCACGCTTTCGAAGCCGCCATGGAACAGGGCGGTAAACACCTGCAGCAACGGCTGCGCGCGCTTCAGGTGGAAGACCTGCTCGATCTCGTCGACGGAAACGTGCGGCTGGAAGTGGGCCTGCAGTGCCTGTTCGTGCTCGCTGGAATTGTGTTCGGCAGCCATGGCTGCGCTGGCTGTCGCATTTGCAGTATTACTCATCGCGCTCCGGGGTTCTGGGCGGCCTGAAAAGCTCGGGAGCTCAGGCGGGGACGTGAGTATACCAGTTCCGGCCAGCAAAACCGCGGTTGCTGGCACCCCGCAAGCTGCCCGAAAAATAGGGACAGAAAAATAGGGACGGACCCTGTTTTTCAGGAAATATTTCCTGAAAAACAGGCGGTTCGGCGATCCGATCCGTCCCTAATTATTCATGCCTTTGCCCGTTAGGCGGCTACTTCCTGGTGACCTTGTCGAGAAGTTGCTCGAAGGAATCCCCGTCATCCTCCTGGAACACCAGCCGCACCGGATACCATTCGAGCGACGGGGCCAGCCACAGGTCGACCTGCTGGCCCTTGCCCTTCGGCGGCGCCTTGCTGAAGTGGACGGCTTTCAGGTCGCCGGCACCGGTCTTGATCGTTTCGGTGCCGACGACCTTGAAACTCCAGGTTTCGGCGCTGCGCCGCCCCACCACATAGAACTTCCATTCGGTGCCGGGAACGAACTTGGCGGGCGCGGCGCGTGCCACGGCAGCCAGTTGCCAGGGCGCGCTGCTGCGGTCCTGTTCGCCGCCACTGATCGGCACCGTGTTGTCGTTGTCGGCCAGGTCGATGGTTTTCGCATCGCGCCGGAACGTGGTGGTGCCGGCGCCCTTGCGCAGGCGCTTTTCGTAATACGTGTCCGGTGCCAGGCCCCAGGCGTCGACCGTGCCTTCGCTGCGGTATTCAAGCACCTTGCCGAACATGGCCGAGCGCGCTTCCGTCACCAGCGAGTACTTGCCGCTCCCGTGCTGCCAGGCGATGGTGCCGTTGCCGGTCAGCGGGATCCCATGGCTGCTGGCCTTGACCGTGTAGGCCAGTTCCGCCGGCGGCGGCAGGTCGAACGCACGTTTCACGCTCGGATGATCGTCCTGGGCGGCGGCCAGGCCTGCCGCCGCGAACAGGGCCGCCAGGGCAGCGCATTGCAGGAATTTCTGGTGCGAGGTGCTTTTCATCGTGTTTCCTTTCAACTTGCCGGCCGCAGGATTTTCGTGACGGTCTGCGTCGTCACGGCGCCGCTGCGTTCCGTGTTCCTGATCTGCACAGGGTACCAGTCCAGGCTCGGCGCGAGCCAGATATCGAGTTGCGCGCCATAGCTGCCGGGCCGCGGCGGGCGCGCCAGGCGCCACGTCACGAGCCGGCCCATCTTCGTTTCGAGCTCTTCTTCGCCCACCAGCACGAAGCGGTACACCACGGCTTCGCGGTCTTCGCCCACCTGGATGTCGATCTCGCTGCCGAACTGGTTGACGTCGCCGCGGCCGATCGCGGCCAGCTGGAACGGCACCGTGGCCTTGTCCTGCGCGCCGGCCGCCATCGGCACGGCGGCCGTACTGGCCGAGAACGTGATGCGCCTGCCTTCGCGATCGAAATGGGTGGCCGTCATCGCGCGGCTGCGCCGTTTCTCCGTCATCTTCGCCGGGGCGATGCCGGCATCGTCGATCGTGCCTTCACTGGCCAGTTCCAGCAGCGCCACGCGTGCCACCAGCATGCTGACGCCGACTTCGAGGCCCACCTTGTAGGTGCTGCCGTCGGTTTGCCAGCGCATGTCGGCGCTGCCGTTCCATTTGGTGCCGTCCGCGTCGATGCGCCGGACTTCCAGTTCGAAGCTGGCACTCGGCGGCGGGTTGACGCGGAAGCGGCGGCCGGGCACCGGCTCGGCGGCCGCGCCGCCAGGCACATCGGCCGGCGATTTTACTGCGGGAGCCTGCGGCGCGGCGCCGGCTTGCGGCGCGGCAGGCGCAACGCCGTCCGGGAGCGGTACCGTGGCCGCGGCCCGCACCTGCTCCGGCATCGCTTCGGGTGCCGCTTCCGGCAGCGGTTCGGGAATGGCATCGTCCGGCGCTGCAATCCTCGGCGCCGGCGCGGCCGGCCGGTGCGGCCGGACAGGCCTGGGCGCGGTCGCAGATGCCTCCGCCTGGCGCTGCGCGGCCTGCGTGCGCTGCGGCAACGCGGGCCGCAACTGCGCGCTGACCGTCATGGGCACCTGCTCTTTCGGCGTTTCGGTGGTGCCGATGCGCGCCGCCAGCCAGTCGATCGTCACATAATGCAGGACCGCGGTGGCCGCGCACAGCACCAGCACCCGCCGGTGCCGCGAGAAAAAGGAAGCGATCGTCATGGCCTGTAGTGTAACGCCGGTGTACCGGCTTCGGCTTTTTGCCCGGCGATGACCTGGAATCTGCTACGCTAGGAGACGAGTCCTAACCCACGCTTTGGAGACATGCGATGAGCACACCACAAATGCCAAACATCCCCGGCGCCGCCGTGATGACCGATACGCTCGACTTCGTGAAATCGCTATGGGGCAGCATGGGCGTGCCGGGCCTGGCGACGCCGACGCTGTCGGTCGATGAACTGGACAAGAAGATCAACGAGCTGAAGGCCGTCGAAGGCTGGCTGAACCTGAACACGACGATGGTGCGCAGCAGTATCCAGGCGCTCGAAGTCCAGCGCGGCACGATCGCCACGCTGAAAACGATGGGCCAGAGCCTGGCCGATTCGATGCAGCAAAAGCCGGGCCGGCAGGAAAAGTCGCTGTACGATGCCAATCCCTACGCGGCCGCGTTCTTCAGCCAGTTCGATCCGGCGCGGATGACGCCGAAGCCTCCCGCATCGACCCCGGTCCCCACCCCCGTGCCAAGGCCGGAAGCCAAGGTTGAAAGCAGGCCGGAAGCCCGGCCCGAACCGAAACCGGCCGGCGAGGCGCCCAAGCCGGACCTGGCCGCCGCCGCCGCCGCCCAGATGGCCAACCCGGCGATCTGGTGGAACATGCTGCAGGATCAGTTCAAGCAGGCCGTCACGACCGCCATGACGGCGGAGGCGAAACCGGCGACGTTCCAGGCGCCCGGCAACGGCAGCGACGCCGGCAATGCGGCGAACAGCGGCGGCACGGACGGCAGCGGTGTGAAGGACGAAGCGGAACCGCAGACGCAGCCCGAAACCGGCGGGGGCCGCCGGGCCGCGCCACGCAAGACAGCGCCGAAGAAAGAGTAGGCGCAAGCCTGGCCGTACTGCCGCGCCGGCATATCGGCGCGGCAGTACCATGGCGTCCGTACTAAGGCGTCTGTATTACTGCGTCTGTACTACCGGCGCCGCGGCATCTTCCGCCGGGCTGGCCGCGGCGGCATCGCGGCCTGGAATGAGTTCCTGGAGCTGCTCGACCAGCTGCGCGAAACGCTGCTGGCCAGGCGCCAGCGCGTC
>DASVVD010000317.1:0-5810 GCA_036386715.1 Pseudoduganella sp. | reverse complement strand
TTCCGATATATTACTCACCCGTTCGCCACTCGCCGCCAGGTTGCCCCGCGCTGCCGTTCGACTTGCATGTGTAAAGCATGCCGCCAGCGTTCAATCTGAGCCAGGATCAAACTCTTCAGTTTAATCTCTGTTTAAAGTCATCTCTGACTTGGTCGCCCATTCAAAATACTGACGAACCTTCTTGCGAAGGTTACGTTTATTTCTTATGAGCGTTTGATGCTATATTTTGAGCTATCCGGACCGAAGTCCGGGGCACATCACATCAAACGCCCACACTTATCGACTGTTGATTGTTAAAGAATTCTGCCCTTGAAGGCTTGCTGCGGATCCTTCGGACCCGGCGACAAATCGTTGTGTTTGTCAGCAGCAGAGAAAGTCGATTATGCGCTGTTTCGTGCAACTCGTCAACCCCTCGGTTTGTATCGCAATGTTGCTCCAGCGATCCAAACTCATCCTGTCGCATCGTTTCGTTTTCACGGCTGCGTTGCGGCAGGGACAGAACTATAACGAAACGCCGGCCATCGCGCAAGAGTAAAATGCGTGGTTTCGCGATTCACTCCAGCCTCATCCATGACGATCCTGCTTGCCACCCTCAACGCCCGTTATACCCACGCTTCATTGGGCCTGCGCTACCTGCTTGCCAATATGGGCGAGCTGCGCGATGAAACCGCCATCCAGGAATTCGTCATCGGTGCCAAGACCACCGAAATGGTGGAACGTATCCTTTCGACCAACCCGAAGATTGTCGGTTTCGGTGTCTATATATGGAACGTGGAGGAAACTACGAAGCTCGTCGCCACCTTGAAGCGTGTGGCGCCACATATCGTGATCATGGTGGGTGGCCCGGAGGTCTCGCATGAAACGGCCGGGCAACAGATCGTCCAACTGGCCGACTACGTGGTCACCGGCTGGGGCGACGTCACCTTCCCCGCACTGTGCCGCGATGTCCTGCATGGCCCGAAACCGCTGATGAAGGTTCATGCGGGCGTGCAGCCGCCGATGGCCGACATCGCCCTGCCCTACTCTTTATACAGCGACGACGACATCGCCCATCGCACGCTGTATGTGGAAGCCTCGCGCGGCTGCCCGTTCAAGTGCGAGTTTTGCCTGTCGGCGCTGGACAAGACGGCCTGGCCGTTCAATATCGACAGCTTCCTGGCCGAGATGGAAGCACTGCATGCGCGCGGCGCCCGTGTCTTCAAGTTCGTCGACCGCACCTTCAACCTGAACATCAAGACCAGCCTGAAGATCATGCAGTTCTTCCTCGACAAACTGGCCGCCAGCCCGGACGACCCGGTGTATGCCCACTTTGAACTGGTGCCCGACCACCTGCCGGACGCGCTGAAGGAAGGCATCGCCAGATTCCCGCCCGGCGCGCTGCAGTTCGAGATCGGCATCCAGAGTTTCAATCCAGTCGTACAGGGCAATATCTCCCGCAAGCAGGATAACGACAAGGCCGCCGCCAACATCCGCTGGCTGTGCGAGCACTCGCACGTGCACATGCACGTGGACCTGATTGCCGGCCTGCCCGGCGAAACGGTGGACAGCTTCGCCGCCGGCTTCGACAAATTGTGGGCGCTCGGCCCGCACGAGATCCAGTTCGGCATCCTGAAACGACTGCGCGGCACGCCGATCATCCGCCACACCGAGGCCTTCGGGCTGGTGTTCGATCCGTACCCGCCCTATACGATCCTGGCAAACCGGGATATCGACTTCGCAACGATGCAGCGCCTGGTGCGCTTTGCCCGATACTGGGACCTGGTGGCGAATTCGGGCCGCTTCACGCATGCGACGCCAGTGCTGCTCGGCGCACAACCGTTCGCCAACTTCATGGCATTCTCCGACTGGCTGTATGCCAATACGGATGCGACCCACCGTATCGCACTGGACCGCCTGGCGGCACTGGTCGGCAAATACCTGCAGCAGCAAGGCATCCCCGACGTGGCCGCACTGCTGGCAAGCGATGGCCATGGCGTGAAACAGAAGGCGGCACCGGTACCAGGCGTGGCAGCGCCGCAGCGCCAGGCAAGGCATCTGGCCGCCTGAGTGCGTTCGAGCACACTCCTCCAAGAGGCCCTGTAGCGGGCGAAACGAATCTCACTTACACTGGCGACATGCCCATTGCACAAGAGCCAACCTTAACTTTTGCGCCCGGCGGCGCGTCGGGAGCGACGGTGGCCGCCGATGGCACTTGGCAGGTCCACGCGCTGGCGCACCGCAAGACCATCAAGACCATTACGGCGCAACTGGCCGATCTGGCCAGGCGCGGCGCCAATGCGCAATGGGATCTCTCCGCGATCGACAGCATGGACCATATCGGCGCCCAGCTGTTCTGGCAGGCCTGGAACTACCAGCGCCCTGCCCAATTGAAGCTGGCACCCGGGCAGGAAGAATTCTTCAAGCGGCTGGAATCCACGGGCAAGCTCGAACTGCCCCGCCATCGCGGCCACCGCATGAACTGGATCGCCACGCTGGGTGGCGGCGTGCTGCACTTTGCCGAGCATCTGCAAGGCTTCGTGCAGTTGATCGGGCAAGTGGTGCAGGACCTGTGGCGCTTCGTCGCCGCACCGCAGCGCGGCCCCTGGAAGGAAATCTCCGCCAACATCTTCCATGCCGGCTTCCAGGCCCTCGGCATCACGGCGCTGGTCGGCTTCCTGATCGGCGTGGTGCTGTCATTCCTGTCCGCGCAGCAGCTGCGCAACTTCGGCGGCGACATCTACCTGGTCAACCTGCTCGGCATGAGCATCATCCGCGAACTGGGCCCGCTGCTCGCGGCAATCCTCGTCGCGGGCCGCTCCGGCTCGTCGATCACGGCGCAGCTGGGCGTGATGCGGGTGACCGAGGAACTCGATGCGATGCTCGTGATGGGCATTTCGCATGGCTTCCGCCTCGTGATGCCGAAAGTGGTAGCGCTCGCGATTTCCATGCCGCTGCTGGTGATCTGGACCGACACGGCGGCCCTGATCGGCGGCATGGTCTCCGCGAAGATGGAACTGAACCTGTCGGCCCGCTACTTCATCCAGAAACTGCCGGACGCGGTGCCGCTGGCGAACTACATGATCGGCCTGGGCAAGGGCGCCGTGTTCGGCATGCTGATCGCGCTGGTATCGTGCCATTTCGGCCTGCGCATCCAGCCCAACACCGAGAGCCTGGGCCGCGGCACCACCACTTCCGTGGTGACCGCGATCACCGTGGTGATCCTGGCGGATGCCGTGTTCGCGATCGTCTTCAACGGGGTGGGGTTCTGATGGAAGAGATCGACGACGCCGGCCGCAGCTGCTCCGCGGAGCCGAGCGAGCTGACGCTCGACGGCAGCGTGCCTGTCGTCGAGATCACCCACCTGCAGACGAAGTTCGGCAAGACGGTCATCCACAATGACCTGAACCTGACGATCGAAGACGGCGAAATCATGTCGATCGTTGGCGGCTCCGGCACCGGCAAAACGGTGCTGCTGCGCCAGATGCTGGGCCTCGAACGCCCGTCGCAGGGCTGCGTACGCATATTCGGCGAGGACATCACGCAGGCCAAGCCCGGCCAGCTGCAACTGCTGCGCAACCACTGGGGCATGCTGTTCCAGGAAGGCGCGCTGTATTCGGCGCTGACCGTGTTTGAAAACGTTGCGCAACCGATGCGCGAGCTGCGCGTGCTGCCCGATGCGCTGGTGCGCGACGCCGTGCTGCTGAAGATGAACATGGTCGGCCTGGGCCCCGAGCATGCCAACAAGATGCCCTCCGATCTTTCCGGCGGCATGGTCAAGCGCGTGGCGCTGGCCAGGGCGCTGGCCCTGGAGCCGAAGCTGCTGTTCCTGGACGAACCCACGGCCGGCCTGGACCCGGACCGCTCGGAAAGCTTTGTCTCGCTGATCAAGTCGCTGCACCGCGAGCTGGGCCTGACCGTGGTGATGGTGACGCACGACCTGGACACGCTGTTCGCCCTGTCGACGCGCATCGCGGTGCTGGCCGAGAAACATGTGATTGCCGTGGGGCCGACGCACGACGTGATTCGCGTCGACCACCCGTTCATCAAGGAATTCTTCCTGGGCGACCGCGGCAAGCGGGCCCTGGAAGCCCTGGAATAGCCTCGAACAGCGCCTGTATAGCGCTGTTGTATCGCGCTTGTATTGCGTTTGCACTGCGCTTGTAACGAATTAAGGAGCACATATGGAAAACCGATCGCACGCCTTCATGACCGGCATCTTCACGCTGACGCTGCTCGTGGCCGCGGTCCTGTTCGGCATCTGGTTCAACCGCGACCGCGTGGAGTACGACCCTTACCTGCTGGCCACCACGCTGGCCGTGCCGGGCCTGAATCCGCAGGCGGCGGTGCGCTATCGCGGCCTCGAGGTCGGCAAGGTCGACGGCATCGACTTCGACCCGAACCGGGCCGGGCAGATCCTGGTCCACCTGGCGATCGATCCGGCCACGCCGATCACGAAAACCACCTATGCCACGCTGGGCTACCAGGGCGTGACCGGCATCGCCTACATCCAGCTCGATGACGAAACAGTCGGCTCGCAGCGACTCGCCACCAACGCCGGCGACCCGGCCCGCATTCCGCTGCGCCCCGGCCTGCTGGACCAGCTGGAAAAGCGCGGCACCGCGATCCTGTCGCAAGCCGAAAAAGTGACGGAAAAGCTGAACGACCTGCTGAGCGACGATAACCGCAAGACCATGCTGGCCGCGTTCTCGGACGTGAGCGACACCGTCAACCGCTACAAGGCGCTGCCGGACCAGCTCGGCCCCACGATCGAGAAGCTGCCGGCGCTGGCCGCCAAGGCCGAAACGGCGATCGATTCGGTCAACACGCTCGCGCAGGACGTGACGGCGCTGTCGCAAAGCCTGCACGGCCCCGAAGGCACGCTGACGCGCATCGGCGATTCCGTCGACCGTGCCGTCACCGGCGTGGAAGCGGTCACCACCGGCGCCCAGCTCGAGACCCTGCCGAGCATCACGGCGCTGACCGATGAAACCCGCTCGTCGATGCGCGCCGTGCGGCGCACGATGAATACCCTGAACGACCGCCCGCAAAGTATCCTGTTCGGTGCGCCGAACGCCACGCCGGGCCCGGGCGAACCGGGCTTCACTGCGCCGACCAGGTAACAATGAGTGACAATCACGCGATGAACAACAATATGCCCCGCTCCTCCTGCCGCCACCATCGCCGCTCGCGGCCTGGTACCACGATCGTGGCGATCGCCGTGGCCTGCGCCGCCCTGCTGTCCGGCTGCGCCTCGACCAAGAGCCCGGCGCCCACCAGTTTCGATTTCGGCCCGGTGGCCGCGCCGCTGGTGGCAACGCCTGCCGCGGCGAGCTTTCCCGCCCTGGTGGTGGCCGACGTGAGCGGGCCCGCCACGCTCGAAACGGACCGCATGTTCTACCGGCTGATGTATGCCAACGCGCAGCAGGCACTGCCCTATGCGTACAACCGCTGGGCCGCCACGCCGCTGCAACTGCTGTCGCAACGGCTCAAGGCCCGCATCGCGCAAGGCGGCGTCAAAGTGTTGTCCACCACCGATGCCACCGGCGGCCTGCCGGTCCTGCGCCTGGAGATGGACGAGTTCTCGCAGAATTTCGCCAGCGCCACGCAAAGCACCGCCAACATCTCGCTGCGCGCCTCGCTGTTCCGCGGCCACCTGCTGGTGGACCAGCGCACCTTCACCCGCTCGGCGGATGCGCCGAGCGCCGATGCGGCCGGCGGTGCCAGTGCGCTGGCGGCCACGTCGGATGCGATCGCGGCCGACCTGCTCGCCTGGCTGGCCACGCAGCCGCCACGCTGAAGATGACCGGGGACGAACACGCTGGCGCGGCAGC
>DASVVD010000316.1:0-5674 GCA_036386715.1 Pseudoduganella sp. | reverse complement strand
TGACGATCGCCATTTCAACGACTGTGGCGCCAGATTGACGGCTTTTGATGTTCATTATGAAAGTTAGGCGGGATCGGGCCGTAATATGCGGTAAGCTTGCGATTCTACATGGCAATATTCTTTGCGGCAGAGTTTTAAACTACCGGCTCCCTGCCGCTGTCGGGCCGGAACAACGAAGAGTTGAATTCTGGGCATGCTTGCAAACCTGTTGCGGACATTTACCGCTGGCGTACGCGCCGCCACCGCTCCCTCGGCAAGGCTCAACGTCACACCCGACGCGGAAGCCTGGATGGTATTCGGCATGCGCATGCTGCTGGCCATTTCGGCACTGCTCACGCTGTACATCGGGCGCGGCAACCTGATTACCGACGGCCGCTGGACCTGGCTGGTGTTCTTTGCCTATGCGGTGCACAGCCTGGTCCTGCTTGCCATGGCGCGCATCCGGGCGGGCTTCTGGCATGGCCCCGTCATCTACTGGGCCGATATCGGCTGGTATGGCCTGATGGTATTCTCCACCGGCGCCACGGCCAGCCCGTTCTTCTCGTTCTTCTTCTTTGCGATCCTGGCCGCCTCGTTCCAGCGCGGTTTCGACGATGGCGCCCGGCTCACGCTCGGCGCGGCACTGGTCGTCACGATCGCCGTGCTGGCCGCGCAAGGGCTGGTATCGCTGCAGCTGCTGCTGCTGCGCGCCACGTTCGTGCTGGCGCTGGGCTACATGATCGCCTACTGGGGCGGCCTGGCGGTCGACCAGCGCCGCCGCCTGGCGCTGCTGCGCGATGTCAGCCGCCTGTCCAATCCGCGCTTCGGCGTGCAGCACACGCTCGACTCGCTGATGGAGAAGATCCTGCGTTTCTATGGCGGCACGACCTGCGTGCTGCTGATGCAGGACGCCACCGGCGGCTGGATGCTGAACACGGTGCATCACCCCTCTTCCGGCCGCTCGATCGGCCGCAGCCGGATGCGCGACGATGCCGTGCAACCGCTGCTGGCGCTGGAGGAAGGCGCCACGGTGCTCTACCGGGGACTGGCCCGGGCATTGTTCCCGGCGCGGGCCGTGCGTTACGCCGCCCGCGCCGGCGTGTGGAATGACATCGATCCAGGCAGCTGCGCCGGCATTGCCGACCTGCTCGACACCGTTTCCTTCATCAGTGCGGCGCTGCCGCTGCGCAAGGGCGCCGGCCGCATCTTCGTCACGTCGGAACAACGGCTGCGCCGCGCCGACGCCACGTTCCTGAGCCATATCGTGCAGCAGGCGTTCCCCGTCATCGAAACCATCGACCTGCTGGACCGGCTGGCATCGGAAGCCGCGTTTCGCGAGCGCCAAACCATCGCGCGCGACTTGCACGACAACACAATCCAGCCCTATATCGGCCTGCGCCATGCGGTGGCCGCGATCCGCAACCAGGCCGGCGACGGCAATGCCGTCGCGCCCGAGCTCGACCGCCTGGTGGACATGTGCACCGAAGTGATCGGCGACATGCGCCAGTTCGCGCACCGCTTCCGCAACGGCCGCCAGGAAGAGGCGGAACTGCTGATCGCCCTGCGGCGCCATGCCGGCAAGGTGCGCTCGTTCTTCGACGTGGACGTGACGCTGGACGCGCAGCATGCGCCGCCCATCAGCGACCGCATGGCCGCCGAGGTATTCCAGGTAGTCAGCGAAGGCCTCAGCAATATCTGCAAGCACACCCACGCGCGCAGCGCCCACGTGCGCATGGCGCTCGACGACGGCCAGCTGGCGATCGATATCACCAACCCGGTCGACGGCGGCATGCCCTGCGCGCATTTCCTGCCCGTGTCGATCGCCGAGCGCGTCACCGCGCTGGGCGGCCAGCTGGCCGTCGAACCGGCCGCGGGCCGGACACTGCTGCGCGTGCGCCTGCCCCTATGATTTTCACCAGACCGTTAAGACACCCGGAGGAACCATGACCATCCGCATCATGCTGGTCGACGACCACAAGACCATGCTGTGGGGCCTGGAACGGCTGATCCAGGCCGAGGCCCCGGCGTTCGCGCTGGTCGCTTCCGCCAGCGACGCGGCCGAAGCGACCGCGCTGTGCGCCCTGCATGTACCCGATATCGTGCTGCTCGACCTGGACCTGAAAGGCAGCAGCTCGCTCGACATCCTGCCGGCCTTGCTGGCCAACGGCATGACCCGGGTGGTGATCCTCTCCGCCAACCGCGACCACGCCACGCTGGCCGGCGCCGTGAAGCTCGGCGCGCGCGGCGTGGTCAGCAAGGAATCGCCCACCGAGGACGTGCTGGCCGCCGTGCGCAAGGTGCACGGCGGCGACTTGTGGCTCGACCAGCCGCTGATGCAGGCGCTGCTCGGCCAGCTGGTCACGCCGGCGCCGGCCGCCAATCCGGAAGCGCAGCGCATCGCCTCGCTGACGGCGCGCGAGCGCGAGGTGATCGGCATGATCGTGCAGGGCAACGGCGCACTGAACAAGGAACTGGCCGAGCGCGCCTTCATTTCGGAGCGCACGCTGCGCAACCACCTGACGGCCATTTACCAGAAGCTCGACGTGGCCAACCGCCTCGAACTGTACATGTACGCAACGCGCCACAACCTGGGCTGAGGCGGCACCGTTGCCGGCACGTGGGACATATGTCCCATGCCGGCATGGCGCAAGGTCCCAGTCAAAAGGGGAGATTTGACGGATGTGCGGCGCCGCGCCGCCCCATAAGATGTTGTTCATGCGCTGCGCACTGATTCATGCGGCGCGACGGCAACCAAACTGGAGCGGACGTGTACGACAAGGAAGAAACCCCGGAACAGCAGCAGTACGAACGCACGGGCACTCCGATCATGTCGTATGTCGTGCTGACGGTGCTGGTTGCGGTCGTCGGCTTCATCGCGGTAATGGCCGCATGGACTGGCGCATAAGCACCGACCAACTCTCTCATATACAGGACATATCATGCAATTCATCAAGAACTTCATCAAGGAAGAAGACGGCGTCACGGCAATCGAATACGCGCTGATCGCCGCGCTGATCGCCGGCGTGATCACCGTTGCCGTCACCAGCCTGGGCACCAAGCTCAAGGACGTGTTCAACAAGCTGAAAGACCTGATCGTCACGCCTGCCCCGACCGCCTGATCGGGAGCGCCCGCCACGCGGGCGGCGCAGTCCGGAACGGCACCGCCGTTCCGGATTTTTCATTTGACCGGAGCTTTCCTTGGACCTGCTTCCCCTGCTGCTGCTGTTTGCCCTGCTCGGACTGGCCGTCTGGCATGACCTGCGCGCGCGCCGCATTCCCAACGCCATCGTGTTTCCTGGCGCGCTGCTGGCCCTCGCGCTGCATGCGCTGTTGCCGGCCGGCGCGGGCCTGTTCGGCACGCCGATGGGCAGCCTGGGAATCCTCTCGTCCCTGGGAGGCCTGGCCCTTGGCCTGGCCATCCTGCTGCCGATGTATGTACTGCGCCTGATGGGTGCCGGCGACGTGAAGCTGCTGGCCATGGTGGGCGCCTTCGCCGGCGCCGGCAATACCCTGGCCTTCAGCGCGGCCTCGCTGCTGGCCGGCGGACTGCTCGCACTCGCCGTGGCAGCCCGGCAGGGCATCCTGCGCCAGGTACTGAACAATACTTACCAGACCATGCTGCACGCCGGGCTGACGCAGATGCGCGTCGGCCTGGCTCTGCCCCAGCCCAGCGGCCGCCTGCCCTATGCGGTGGCGATCGCGGGCGGCACGGTGGCCTGCGTGCTGTGGCTGC
Organism: Pseudoduganella sp.; assembly: GCA_036386715.1. Classification (GTDB taxonomy): domain Bacteria; phylum Pseudomonadota; class Gammaproteobacteria; order Burkholderiales; family Burkholderiaceae_D; genus Rugamonas. The sequence goes on along the minus strand of DASVVD010000316.1, from coordinate 1,962 downwards.
GTGCCTATGGGGAGCTGCCGCTGTGAGCGCGCTGCCCGTGGTACCGGCGCAGGCGCGCGCGCCCCGCACGGTCGAGGAAACCGGCCTGCCGTTCCTGTTCCTCGCCGAGCTGGTGGCCAAGGTGCTGCACCAGCGCGGCCAGCTGCGCCTGTCCGAACTGGCCTCGCACCTGAAACTCAACGTCGGCGTCATCGATCCGCTGATCGTCTTCCTGCGCGCTGAAAAGCTGTGCGAAGTGGCGCGCGTCGGCAACAGTGGCACGGACGCCGACCTGTCCTACCTGCTGACGGAAGCCGGCCGGCAGCGCGCCGCGGCGGCCCTCGGCCGCAATGCCTATGCCGGCCCCGCGCCGGTCACGCTGGCCGCCTACACCGCCCAGGTGCAGGCCCAGACCGTGGCCGGCGTGCAGGTGACGCGCGCGCACATGGCGGCGGTGTTCGACGACATCGTGGCCAACCCGCGCGTGCTGGCGCAACTGGGCTCGGCGATGAACTCCGGCCGCGCGCTGTTCCTGCATGGCCTGGCCGGCAGCGGCAAGACCTACCTGGCCGAGCGCCTGCGCGACCTGCTCACCGGCGCCATCGCCGTGCCGCACGCGCTGATGGTGGACGGCGAAGTGATCCCGTTCTTCGACAGCGTGCAGCACGTGCCGGAAACCGGCCCGGCCAGCGACGTGGCGGTCACTGCCGGCAGCGGTTTCGACCGCGGCAGCGCGCCGGACATGCGCTGGGTGCGCGGCGTGCGCCGCCCCGCCGCGCTGGCCGGCGGCGAACTGACGCTGGACATGCTGGACCTGCGCTTCGATCCGAACACGCGCCTGTACCAGGCCCCGCCGCACCTGAAATCGAACAACGGCATCTTCATCATCGACGACCTGGGCCGCCAGCGCTGCTCGCCGGAAGCGCTGATGAACCGCTGGATCGTGCCGATGGACCGCAACGTCGACTACCTGACGCTGCACACCGGCCACACGTTCCAGGTGCCGTTCGACGTGATCGTGGTGTTCTCGTCGAACTTCGTGCCGCACCGGCTGTCCGACGGCGCATTCCTGCGCCGGCTCGGCTACAAGATCGAAGTGCCGCCCGCCTCCGAAAGCGAATATGCGCAGCTGTTCCGCCAGGCGTGCGCCGCGGCCGGCGTGCCGTTCGACGCTGGCGTCTTCGACTATCTGCTGGCCTGCCATCGGGAACGCGGCGTGCCGCTGCTGGCATGCCACCCGCGCGACCTGGTGCGCCAGCTGCGCGACCTGGCCCGCTACGAGGACCGCACGCCCGAACTGACCCGCCAGACGCTGGACTGGGCCTGGGACAACTACTTTGCCGCGGGCAGCCAGCCTGGCTGCGCGCCGGAGCTGGAACGCCGCGACCGCGGCGCGATTGAAAACGGATTGGAGAACACTTGATGAAAAATTCCAGATCACTGCTGATCATCGGCGTGGCACTGTTCCTGGCGCTGGCCGCGGTGCTGGTGGCCGCCAAGTGGATGGGCGAACAGGGCGCCACCGGCACCCGCGTGGCCGTCGCGGCTGCCGATATCGGCCAGGGTAGCCGGCTGGCCGCCGCCAGCGTGCAACTGGTGGACTGGCCCTCCGGTTCGGTGCCGCCCGGCGCCATTACCGACCTCAAGCTGCTGAACGACCGCGTGACCCGTGCCGACATCGGCCGCGGCGAACCGGTGCTGGAATCGAAACTGGCGCCGCCGGGCACCACCGGCGGCCTGTCCGCCGTGGTGGCGGCCGGCAAGCGCGCCATGACCGTGCGCGTCAACGACGTGGTGGGCGTGGCGGGCTTTGCGCTGCCAGGCAACTTTGTCGATATTCTCGTCAACCTGGAAAGCCGCACGAGCGACAGCGGCAAGCAGGAGCCATCGATCTCGAAGATCGTGCTGGAACGGATCCTGGTACTGGCCGTGGCGCAGGAATCGAACCGCGACGACACCAAGCCCCGCGTGGTCAACGCGGTG